>DAIQPR010000072.1:0-11278 GCA_036787315.1 Polynucleobacter sp.
TTTCGAGGCTCTTTTTTCAGATGTTTACTTCGTGAAGTTTGGATGCAACTTCTTGATCTAGTAATTTCGCATTTTCTAAAGCCGCTTCTTCAGATAGAAGACCACCTTCCCATTTAGCAACAACTGCGGATGCAATGGAATTTCCAACAGCATTTGTTGCAGATCTTCCCATATCTAAGAAAGTATCAACGCCTAAAATCATCAATAGCCCTGCTTCAGGAATATTAAATTGATTTAAAGTAGCAGCAATTACGACCAAAGATGCACGGGGAACACCTGCCATACCTTTTGAGGTCAGCATCAAAATCAGGAGCATCGTAATTTGAGTACCTGCAGAAAGATGAATATCGTATGCTTGTGCTATAAAAAGAGTTGCAAAGGTACAGTACATCATTGACCCATCTAGATTAAACGAATATCCAAGTGGCATTACAAAACTTGATATTTTTCTTTGAACGCCAAATCTATCAAGAGCATCTAAGATCTTTGGGTATGCCGCTTCAGAACTAGCAGTTGCAAAGGAAATTAAAAAAGCTTCCTTAATATAGATTAAGAGACTTTTAATGCGTTTACCTAGGAATAGGTACCCTGCAAAAACAAGTAAGCACCACAAGGTGAAAAGTGCAATGTAGAAATCAATCATAAATACTGCGAATTTTGCTAGTATCCCTAGACCATTAATCGTGACCGTTGAGGCCATCGCAGCAAAAACGGCTACTGGTGCAAATTTCATGACATAGCTAGTAATTTTTAGCATGACATGTGAAAGCTCATCGATGCTATGGAGAAGATATTTTGTTTTTTCTCCAATTGAGGCCATTGCGATACCAAAAAACATAGAGAAAATAACTATTTGAAGAATTTCATTTTTAGCCATTGCATCGGCAAATGATTTTGGAATGAGGTGCTTCACAAAGTCTTGTAGTGTGAATTCACTTGTTGCAAGGTTTGCACTTAAATGCGCATCTGGCAGGGGTAAATTTAAGCTTGAACCAGGATGTAATAGGTTGGCAAATATCAATCCTAAAACAAGAGAAATGAGTGATGCACTTAAGAACCAAGCCAATGATTTAAAAAATATTCTACCAACGGATGACGCATCACCCATATGAGCAATACCTACCACTAAAGTGGAGAACACTAAAGGGGCAATAATCATTTTGATTAGCGTTAAAAAAACATCTGATAGGAGAGAAAAATAGGATGAAATTTCTTTGATAAGTTTGGGGTCAGTTATTAGATTATTAATCAGCGCTCCAACAGTAATACCAACTACCATACAGATTAGAATTAAAACTGTTTGTGGAATTTTTTTCATCACTGTCTCCAATAGTAATTTTTTATTTAAAGTGACTATACACTTTGAATATGTCTATCTTGTTTAAGACTTTCCAGTGCTACCAAAGCCACCTTCTCCACGGCTAGATGACTCGAATTCATCAACAATTGACCATTCAATTTGCAATACTGGAACTAACACCAATTGCGCAAGACGCTCCATAGGTTCTAATTTAAAGTTACTTGCGCCTCGATTCCAAGTACTTATCATAAGTTGACCTTGGTAATCAGAATCGATGAGTCCTACTAGATTACCTAAAACGATACCATGCTTGTGCCCCAAACCTGAACGAGGAAGAATCATTGCACAATATTGGGGATCGTTGATATAAATAGCTATACCTGTTGGAACTAAAACAGTTTGTCCAGGAGCAATATCAATGGCTTGGTCTAAACAAGCCCTAAGATCTAGTCCAGCACTGCCTGAAGTGGCATATTGAGGTAATTGAGAACGCATACGTTCATCGATAATTTTTACTTGTAATTTTTGCATAGTAATAGATTTATTTAGTGAGTCTTTTTGCAACTTCTTGAACGATGTTGCGAGCTAAGGAAAGTTTGTCTGAAGGTCCCATAGATACTGAAGAATTTTCATCAATCAATGTTACTTGATTAGAGTCTTCTCCAAAAGTGTTCGGACCATGATTTGCGATTAAAAGAGGAATATTTTTTGATCGAAGTTTTTTTTGCCCGAATTCTAAAATATTTTCAGTCTCTGCAGCAAACCCAACACAATAAGTAGAATGCTTAAAGTTGTGCGCAAAATCCGACAAAATATCTGGATTCTGAATTAGTTTTAAATTTGGAGAGTCAGAACTATTTTGTTTTTTTATTTTATGCTCAGCAACTTCATCCATGCGCCAATCTGCAACTGCAGCCACACTAAAAAATAAATCACAGTCTTGTTGAGACATCACCACGCTATGCATTTCGTGAGCGCTTGTGACATTTGTTCGTTGAATTTGGCCGAGGTAGTGAAGAGGGGTGTCCAGGTGAACAGGGCCAGCCACAAGGTGGACTCTGGCCCCCGCTTCTAAAGCCGCTCTAGCAATAGCAAAGCCCATCTTGCCAGAACTACGGTTCGTCAAACCTCTAACAGGATCAATTGCCTCATAGGTTGGCCCTGCAGTAATAAGCACTTTTTTACCAGCTAATACTTTTGGTTGAAAAAAAGCAATGAGGGCATCACATATTTCTGAAGGCTCAAGCATTCTTCCCATACCGACCTCACCACAAGCTTGTTCTCCACTTGCTGGTCCAAGAAAAGTGACTTGATCCGCTTTTAGTCTTTGAACAGTTCTTTGTGTCGCTACATGCTCCCACATTTGTCTATTCATTGCGGGAGATACTAATAAAGGGCAATCAATTAGTTGCCCATTTCTTTCATGGCCTTTAGCAAGACATAAGCTACTTAATAAATCATTAGCAATACCTAGTGATAATTTTGCTAAAAAATCCGCACTCGCGGGAGCAATTAAAATTGCATCAGCATCTCTTGTGAGTTCAATGTGTGGCATCCCATTATTGATTCTAGAATCCCATTGACTTATAAAGACTGGCTGCCCAGAAACCGCTTGAAGGGTTTTTTCAGTTACAAAATGGGTTGCTGCCTCGGTCATTACAACTTGAACCTGTGCGCCCTGTTTAGAAAGTGCTCTTACAAGTTCTGGAGTCTTATAAGCCGCAATACCACCTGTCACACCCAAAAGAATTTTTTTATTGGTGAGAGACATCATTAGGTAATCCCCTTTTAAATTAACGACGCTTTACAACACGCACTAGCTCATCAATAATCAAAAGACATGTTCCAACTGTGATAGCACTATCGGCAACGTTGAATGCAGGCCAGTGATAGCTTAAATAATACACATCAATAAAATCTACCACTGCTCCATGTGTAAATCTATCAATCAGATTGCCTAAAGCACCACCTAAAATCAAAGAAATTGAAAAGCAAAATATTCTCTGATTAGCATGACGCCTTAAAAGCCAAAGCATTATGACTGCAGCAAAAATTCCTATGCTAATAAACAACCATTTTTGCCAGCCAGAGCCATTTGCTAGAAATGAAAATGCAGCGCCTGGGTTATAAACTAAGACCCAATTGATGAAAGAATTTATTTTTCGTGAGCCATGCTCAGCGATTTGGCTTAATGTGACAAATTTAGTTAACTGATCTGCAATGATGATTAGTAAAGTAATACTCAGCCATAAAATGAAATTTCCAGAGGATTTGTTAGAAAAATTGGATCTATTTTTAGCCACAAAATCTCCTTCTTTTAGGCGAATGAACGTGATTCACCAGCACCATGTAAATTACTATCGCATCTTGCGCATAAATCTAAATGTGAGCTTATTGTGCCAACTTCTGCTGTGTAGTGCCAGCATCGAGAGCATTTTAAGAAATTAGAAGATCGTACAGCAACCTGAAGAGGTAATTCACTATTGATTGGGTTTACTTCGGCATTAGACGTAATAAGCACAAACTTTAATTCCGAACCTAAGCTTGAAAGAGTTTTTAAATATTCTTCATTTGCTTCGATTGTTATTTCAGCTTGTAAAGAGGATCCAATGCGACCAGCTTCACGTTCAATTTCTATGGCCTTTGTAACATCTTGACGAATCTTTCTGATTTCGAGCCATTTATTAAGTAGAGAACTACTATTTTGAACTGCAGGAATTGTTTGAAACTCTGAAGTAAAAATAGTTTGTTTGTGCTCTGTACCGTGAGAGAAAATCTTCCAAGCCTCTTCAGCTGTAAAGGATAAAAAAGGAGCCATCCATTGGAGCATAGAGTTAGTGATTACATGTAAAACGTACTGAGCACTTCTACGAGAATGTGATTTCGGACCATTCGTATAAAGTCTATCTTTCAAAATGTCTAAATAAAAACCACCAAGATCTTCGGTACAGAAAGACATTATTTTGGAAACTGCAGTATGAAACTCATAGCGATCATACAAACTCAGAATTTCATTCTGAAGTTCCGAAGTGAGGGCTAACATATACTGATCGATCTCTAAAAGACTATCTACATTAACTGCATCGATAGAATGATCATAATCACTCAGATTAGCTAAAAGAAAACGCAATGTGTTTCTGATTCTTCGATAGGACTCAACGACTCTTTTCAAAATCTCATCTGAAATAGTCATTTCACCAGAGTAGTCTGTTGATGCAGTCCAAAGACGAATGATTTCTGCACCCATTTTGTCAGCTACTTCTTGAGGGGCTATGACGTTTCCTAGGGATTTACTCATTTTTCTACCGTTTCCATCAACGGTAAATCCGTGTGTAAGAAGACCTTTGTAAGGAGGAACTCCATCTAACATTACCCCGGTTAGTAGGGATGAGTGGAACCATCCGCGGTGTTGATCTGAGCCCTCAAGGTATAGATCTGCCCATCTTGTATCGTTTGTTTGAAGTTCTTTCTTATGAGAACCACGAATTACGTGCCAGTGGGTAGTCCCTGAGTCAAACCAAACATCAAGAGTGTCTTTATTTTTCTCATATTGTTCTGCATCAGAACCCAAAAATGACTGAATGTCTAAAGTTTGCCAGGCCTCAATCCCTTTTTCCTCAATCAGCAAGGCAATTTTTTCCATATGCTCTTGAGTGTTAGGGTGTAATTCACCGGTTTCTCGGTGAACAAAAAACGCCATAGGAACTCCCCATTGCCTTTGCCTAGAAAGCGTCCAATCCGGCCTATTGGCAATCATTCCTCGAAGACGTTGCTTACCCCAAGCAGGATAGAAATGCGTTGTTTCTATCCCCTCTAAAGCCATTTCACGCACACTCTTTGATAGTCCTGCAGGTTTAGCGTCCATGCTCGCAAACCATTGTGAGGTCGCGCGATACACAATTGGAGTTTTGTGACGCCAACAATGCATATAAGAGTGACTAAATTCTATTGATTTGAGAAGTGAGCCTGCATCCGCCAAAGCTTTTACGATGACTGGATTTGCTTTCCAAATAAATTGACCGCCAAAGAGTGGAAGACTTTCAGCGTACACACCGTTACTCATTACAGGGCTTAATATTTCAGAGTCCTTTAAGCCATTTGCTTTGCATGACTTATAGTCTTCCTCACCGTAAGCAGGAGCGCTGTGAACAATGCCTGTTCCGCTATCAAGAGTTACATATTGAGCGCAATAAATTGGCGCAGTTCTTTGGTAGCCTAAATCTAATGAAGCCAAGGGATGTTCAAATGCAAAATGTTCTAAATCTTTGCCTAAACATTGACCAATAATTGTGCCTTCAAGTCCATAAGAAGTTAAACATGCCTCAACTCTTTCTTTTGCAAGAATTAATAGTTGAGAGCCAACGTCGACTAGGGCATATTCAAATTCTGGATGTACATTAAGCGCTTGATTAGACGGGATTGTCCAAGGAGTTGTCGTCCAAATAACTATCCTGCAATCTTTTTCAGGTAAATTTTTAAGCCTAAATACAGCAGCCATTTTAGATTTTTGCTCATTGGGTAACTTAAAACCAACGTCAATTGCAGGATCTTTTTTGTCTTGATACTCAACTTCAGCTTCAGCGAGAGCAGATCCACAATCAAAACACCAGTTAACAGGTTTTAGACCACGAAATACGAATCCTTTTTGCATCATTTTCGCAAGAGCTCTGAGTTCATTAGCTTCGTTGCTAAAGTTCATAGTCAAATAAGGATTTTTCCAATCACCTAAAACACCTAAGCGTTGAAAGTCTTTCTTTTGTTGTTCAATTTGTGTTTGTGCATAAGCGCGTGCTTTTTCTTGAACTTCTGCGGTGCTTATTTTTTTACCGTATTTTTTCTCGATTTGAATTTCAATGGGCATTCCATGGCAGTCCCAACCAGGGACGTATACAGCATCAAAGCCCATAAGAGTTTTACTCTTAACAATCATATCTTTAAGGATTTTGTTGACGGCATGGCCTATATGAATGTTCCCATTGGCATATGGAGGACCATCATGCAAAATAAACTTTGTCTTTCCAGCGCGGTTTGCTCGGATTACTTCATAAATGTTTTTTTCTTGCCAATCTTGAACCCATTGAGGTTCTCTTTTGGGTAAATCTCCCCTCATGGGAAATGGTGTGTCTAGTAAATTTACTGGATATTGATTTTCAGACATAATTAACTTTTAAAGTAGTTCCTTGCTGCGTTAGCATCAGCTTCTATTGCTTTTTGTAAAGAGGCCAAATCAGAGTATTTTGCCTCATCTCTGAGTTTTTTCAAAAATTCCACACGAATAACTTTGCCATAAACCTCTTTACTAAAATCAAAAAGGTGTGTTTCTAACAAAACTCTACCCATATCCTCTACTGTAGGTCTGAAACCCAAACTGGCAACTCCTGGAAGGGGTTTGTCATCAAGACCGTGGACTTGAACAACAAAAATTCCAGTCATTGCTGGCGGCCTTTGATGCAAGCTATTCGTTACAGCTAAGTTTAAAGTTGGAAATCCTAAATTTCGACCAAGCTTTTTTCCATGAATCACATGACCTGAAATCATATAGGGCCTGCCTAATAGCTTCTGAGCGATATCAAGCTCACCGTTTTTTAAAGCACTTCGTAAAGCTGTGCTGGAAATTCTTTCAGATTTTGAATCAGTTATTGTA
This sequence comes from Polynucleobacter sp., assembly GCA_036787315.1. Taxonomy (GTDB): domain Bacteria; phylum Pseudomonadota; class Gammaproteobacteria; order Burkholderiales; family Burkholderiaceae; genus Polynucleobacter. Next base: position 6,945 of record DAIQPR010000072.1, read on the forward strand.
GAAATTGTTTCTACAGTAAAACCATACTCTTTACCCGCATTCTCTAATGTGATTATGTTTCCAGCTCTTTTAGATCCATAATGAAAATCATCACCAATTACAATATGTTTTGTGTTTAAACCCTGTACGAGAATATCTCGGACAAATTCTTCAGGAGTTTTTTTAGCAAAATTGGCGTTGAAGTGTTCCACGACAACCAAGTCAACCCCAGTTTTTTTGAGGGCCTCTAATTTGTCGCGAAGATTTAGGATTCTTGTGGGTGCATTTTGAGGACTGAAAAATTCCTTAGGGTGGGGCTCAAAAGTTAGTAAGCAAGTTTGTAAATCATGTTTTTTTGCATGAGATTGCAAATTCGCAAGCAACGCCTGATGCCCCAGGTGCACACCATCATAATTTCCGATAGTTAAAGCGCACGGGGTACGAGGTAAAGAGGGAGGGATTCCGCGTTTTACTTTCACAACAATTTATCAATTATATTAGTGAAGATGAAAAAAATTGTGATTCTTATTTCCGGACGTGGTTCAAATCTTGAATCTATTCTCCAGAACCAGCGTTTAAAGGGATGGCCAGCGCAGGTAGTACAGGTTATTTCTAATCGTCCAGATGCTCTTGGGATAGAAGTAGCTAAAAAATTTGGAGTCCCAGTAACAGTTTTTGACCATAGTTTGTTTGAAAATAGAGAATTGTTTGATGAAGCAATTTTACAAAAAACCATGAGTTTTGAGCCAGATTTAGTCGTTTTGGCTGGGTTTATGAGAATCCTATCAAAGGACTTTGTGGCTGCTTTTCAAGGTAAATTAATCAATATTCACCCTTCGCTATTACCAAGTTTTCCAGGTTTAAAAACGCATAGTAGAGCAATCCAAACTGGCGTTAAATGGCATGGAGCTACAGTTCATTTTGTTACAGAAGATTTGGATGTAGGTCCAATTATTATTCAGGGGATAGTGCCTGTTCTCCCTTCAGATTCAGAATCAAATCTTGCCAAGAGAGTATTTCAAGTTGAGCACATTATTTATCCGAAAGCGATTGAATGGTTTATTTTGGGACGTATCGCCTTGGATCAAGGAAGTGTTAGAGTAGAGCCTTCCGAAGAGCAATCCTATATTTTGCCGATGAATCCTTAAAGATCTTATAGAGCCCATTATGAATTTAAAAAGAAATCCAACTCAAAAAGCACCTCAAAGGACTTCAGGTCAAAATAAAACACCTTATAACCCTGCAATTGCTAAGGCTAAGGCTTTACCGATACATGTAGAACACTTGATTAGACTTTTGCCTGAAATATTAAAATTTGATAGTCCTTCTGACATGGTGGTCAGCAAGTACTTCAAAGAAAATAGCCAGCTCGGTAATAGAGACAGGGCTTTAATTGCTGAGTCGACCTTTTCGGTATTGCGTCATAAGTTAGAGTTGTTGCAATATGCTCAAAGTGGTCAAGGTGCACTTTACAGAAGAATTGCACTCTTAGGACTTATGATCTCTTTATCTGAGGGCGGACTTGGCACGAGCGATAAATTACAAAGCGCCCTGTCTGACTTGGCCTTTGTTGCGCATCCTGGTGAAATAGAGTGGTTACAACGATTTGTTAATTATCCAAGAGATAGCTTAACTCCTGAAGTTAGATTTAATCTACCTGATTGGCTATGGGGCGAGTTGGGCCAACAAGTTGGAGAAGTTACTAGAGAAAATCTAGCTCAAGCTCTTCTTAAGCCTGCCCCTCTTGATTGTAGGACTAATACTTTAAAAGCCAAAAGAGAAGATTTATTAGAAGAGTTGAATCAACTTGGCGGACGATATCACGCAACTGCAACACCATTTTCTGAACTTGGCTTGAGGCTAAGTGGAAAGCCTGCTTTACAGAATTTACAAAGCTTCAAAGATGGGAAATTTGAAGTTCAAGATGAAGGCAGTCAATTATTAAGCATGCTATTGAATCCTAAGAGGGGTGAAATGGTTGTCGATTTTTGCGCTGGTGCTGGTGGGAAAACACTTGCTATGGGAGCTCTGATGAAATCTATGGGGCGCCTATATGCTTTTGATATCTCTGCAAGGCGTTTAGCTAAATTAAAGCCGAGAGTTGCCAAGAGTGGACTTTCCAACATACACCCTGTTTGGATTGATAGTGAAAATGATGCAAAAGTTAAAAGGTTAGCGGGTAAGATTGATCGAGTATTAGTGGACGCGCCTTGCAGTGGCCTAGGAACTCTTAGAAGAAATCCAGATTTGAAATGGCGTCAAACTCCTCAAGCTATTGAGGAACTTCAGTCAAAACAGTTTTCAATTCTTGTAGCTGCTTCTAAACTACTCAAACCAGGGGGAAGGCTTGTGTATGCTACTTGTAGTATTTTGGAGCAAGAAAACCAAGTCATTATTTTGGAGTTCTTAAAACAATTCCCTCAATTTCAGTTACTTGACCCTAAAGAAGCATTGGGAGGTGCATTTCCAAGCTTAAATGAAATTCCTGTTGGGGCAAGTATTGATAATTCTTGGTGGCAATTATGGCCACATATTCATGAAACTGATGGCTTTTTTGCAGCAATACTAGAGAAGAAAGCAATTGAAATACCAACCTAATTATCTTAATTCTAAGCTTTCATTAGCCCATAAGGGGTAAAATGAAACTATTAGACTAAATAGGAAGAGTTGATTTTGGATGCAATAACAAGTATTTTCCCTTCTTGGTTCACAGGATGGGTTGCAAATGGTGTTTTGGGATGGTCATTTTGGGGTTTGGTTGCCTATGTCTTAGTCATGACTCATATCACAATCGCAAGTGTAACTATCTATTTACACCGTCATCAGGCTCATAGATCGTTAGACCTTCATCCGATTCCAGCGCATTTTTTTCGATTCTGGTTATGGATTACAACTGGAATGGTAACCAAAGAGTGGGCTGCTATACACCGGAAACATCACGCTAAATGCGAAACAGAAATTGACCCGCATAGCCCTCAAGTTTTAGGGATTCATACTGTTTTATGGCGAGGGGCTGACTTGTATAAGCTCGAAGTCAATAATCAAGAAACAATGCAAAAGTATGGGCACGGCACTCCTGATGATTGGATGGAACACAAGGTATATTCGAAATATCGTTGGCAAGGTGTGGCGATAATGATGATTGTTAACTTAATTCTTTTTGGCGCAATCGGTGGATTTATTTGGGCCATTCAAATGATGTGGATACCATTTACTGCAGCAGGAATTATTAATGGCATTGGCCACTTTTGGGGCTATAGGAACTATGATTGTGAAGATGCTTCTCGAAACATCATTCCTTTAGGTTTGATTATTGGTGGAGAAGAGTTACACAATAATCATCATACTTTTGCTACTAGTGCCAAGTTATCAAGTCGTTGGTATGAATTAGATATTGGGTGGGTATATATTTGTTTATTACAAAGTGTCGGATTAGCTCAAGTTAAAAAGACTATCCCCAAAGTACGTGTTAACAAAACCCAACCGATCAACGAGGATTTGGTTCGCGCGGTGATAAAGCATCGTTACGAAATTATGGCTCAATATAGTAAAACTCTACAACTTGCCTTTAAGGAAGAAGTAAAGAGCATGAGAATATTAGCGAAAGAATTTGCTGATAATCACCATTGGTTATGTAAAGATGAAAATAAGTTAAGCATCTCTCAAAGAAATCGCTTAGAGAGTCTAATGCTTACTAACGAGAGAATAAGGCATTTAATAGAAATGCGTCGTGAACTAACTCAAATTTGGGCCAGGTCTACTTCAACAAGAGAGCAGCTCCTAGAGCAGCTAAGTACTTGGTTTAGTAAAGCAGAAGATAGCAATCACAACTTATTGCAATTGTTTTCTCAGCGCCTTAAAACTTTCGCTTAGTACAAAGCAGTTATTAGCAAAAAAAACCGCTTTAAAAGCGGTTTTTTTTAATAACTTAAGGTATTACTTAATCTTAGTTTCTTTATAAGAAACGTGTTTACGAGCCTTAGGATCAAATTTCATGATCTCCATTTTTTCTGGAGTGGTTCTTTTATTTTTAGTTGTTGTATAAAAGTGTCCAGTACCAGCAGTTGACTCTAACTTGATTTTTTCGCGTCCGCCCTTTGCCATGATGGGTTCCTTATATTAAATTTCACCACGGGCACGGATGTCAGCAAGAACTGAATCAATACCATTTTTATCAATGAGACGAAGACCAGCATTAGTAAGGCGTAAGCTTACCCAACGATTTTCTGACTCTACCCAAAAACGACGATTTTGCAAATTAGGCAAAAAACGACGCTTAGTTTTATTGTTTGCATGGGAAACATTGTTGCCAACCATCGGCTTCTTCCCAGTGACTTGGCAAACTTTTGCCATGA
>DAIQPR010000073.1:0-11203 GCA_036787315.1 Polynucleobacter sp.
TCATGATTGGGGATCAAGGAGTAGACTCGGGTCCAACTGTGTTCACTATGTCATGGGTATTCGAGGACTTGTTCAAAAAATGTAATGAAAACTTAAGTGACCATCTTCAATTAACTCCACTACCAGTTCTGGCTAGACACTTTTGGGGCTCAGACCAATTAGATTTGTTTGCGGACCAACATCAAAGTGCAAAAGCGATAAGAGAGTTTTCAAGCAATCGCCAAGCTGAACTATTCCTTGAGTTTTGTAATATGAGCAAAAAGGTTTATGAATCACTTGAAGGTCCTTATATTAAGTCTAAAAGACCTAGCCTTACTTCTATGATGTCTCAACTGGGAGCTTCTGGCTCTAAAAATCTAATAGCTATCGGACTTTTTAAAAGTCTTTGGGACTCCTTAGAAAAATATTTTCCTGATCCAAGATTGCATCAATTATTTGGGCGCTATGCAACCTATTGTGGTTCATCACCCTACTTAGCACCTGCAACTTTAATGCTCATTGCACATGTTGAAATGGTTGGCGTTTGGTCAATACAAAATGGTATGGTTCAACTTCCTAAAACAATAGCTAAGCTTGCCCAGGATAGAGGTGCGCAGATTCAAACAAATACTAAAGTTGTGAAAATTCATCATCAGAACAATCTTATTCAATATATTGAAACTGATAAGGGTGAAAAAATTTCCGCTGATAGTTTTATTTTTAATGGTGATATTAATGCTCTACAAAAAGGCTTATTCGGAGACTCTTTAACTAAAGCAGTACCTAAGATCTCCCCCACACCGTCTCTATCAGCTTTAACTTGGTCAATCAATGTTCCCAAAGTAAATTTTCCACTAAGCAGGCATACCGTCTTTTTTGATCAAAACTATAAGAGTGAGTTTGAAGATATTTTTAATCAAAAAAGTTTGCCTAAGACCCCCACAGTATATCTTTGCGCCCAAAGTAGAATTAACCAGGAACCTGAAGGCGCAAATGACAAAATGCTTTTATTAGTAAATGCTCCCCCAATCGGAGAACGTCAAATTTCTAATCAGGAGATTGAATTATGTCAACAACAAGTAATGCGTCTTCTTGGCAGGAGTGGTTTAGAACTCAACTTAAACAGCGCCTCAGTAGTGAGAACTTCTCCAACAGAATTCAACCAGCTCTTTCCTGGAACGGGTGGAGCACTTTATGGAATGGCAACCCACGGTTGGATGAGTTCATTTGCTCGCCCAAGTTCAATTTCCAATATCAAGAATCTATACCTAGCTGGAGGGAGCGTTCATCCGGGTCCGGGAGTTCCCATGGCAGCAATGTCAGGACATCTGGCGGCAGAAGCCCTAATGGAACGCCAAGCTTTGATCAAATAGTTCCTCATGGTGGTTATTTATGGTGGTATGTTGATGGCCTAAGTGAAGATGGCCAACATGGCATTACCATCATCGCCTTTATCGGAAGCGTATTTTCACCATACTATTTATGGGCTAATCGAAACAACTTTGCTAATCCAGATAATTATTGCTGTCTTAATGTCGCTATTTACTCCAAAGGAAAAAAGCGCTGGACTATGACCGAGCGTGGTCTTAAGCATTCATTTAGAGATGCAGAGATTTTTCAAATTGGACCTAGCAACATAAAATGGATAAATGACTCCCTAGAAATCAATATTAATGAAAGATCAATTCCTTTTGGTCAAAAAGTGATTGGTAAAGTTAAGGTCTATCCAGAACAACTCTTTAACTACTCAGTCCCGCTTGATTCAAAGGCTCATCATCGCTGGGGTCCAATTGCCCCAACATCAAAAATTAGTGTTGAACTTGAAGCCCCAAATATCAAGTGGAATGGACATGCCTACCTAGATTCAAATGAGGGTGATGAACCAATTAATCGCCCTTTTCATGAATGGGACTGGGCTAGAGCTTTATTGAAAAATGGTAGTACTGCGGTTATGTATGATGTACGTGAAAAAAATGGCAATGAAACTTTATTAGCCTTAAGATTTATGAAGGATGGCAATATCGAGGATTTTTCTCTTGGGGATCGCAAAAAACTCCCAAAAACAATGTGGAAAATTCAGCGCCATTTGAGATCAAACACAAATGATGTAAAAGTAATTGAGGATTTAGAAGATACTCCTTTTTACTCTAGATCCATCATTTCTGGAAATTGGCTTGATGAGGAAGTTACATGTATGCATGAAACTCTTAACATTCCAAGATTCTCCTCTCCTATTGTACAAATGATGCTTCCTTGGAGAATGCCTAGATTGTCTTAGAGTTAAATTGCGAATCCATCCTTTGACGTCTATGTCTCTCAGCTTTTTCAAGGGTATTAATTACCCAAACCATTCGCTCTTCAAAAGTTCCAGAATAATGTGCATATGGTCCTTCTAATGGAACAGCATCAACAAGATATTTGATTTGCTCAATAGGTTCTAATTCTTTTTTAACATGAAGTTTAGAGTGTGAATAAAAAATCGCTTTTAACATTAAAAGCTTTTTCTTATTGCTAGATACTATCGCACGACGATGAATTGAATCTAGCTGATTAGATTCAATTTCTCTACCAATCTGTGCATAAACAAATCGTGCGCCAAAAATTGCTGCTCTACAATCTTTTGGTAATTGAGTTATACCAATTTGAGAACGTTGATAAAGTTGGTCAGCCGTTTTTAATAGTCGTTCAATCACCCTTGATATTTGTGGAGTAGATTCTGGGTTTGCTAACCACTCTTCGATATTAATACCCTCTTCAATCATCCATTGTCTAGGTAAATATAACCTTCCATTGCGTGCATCTTCTCCCACATCCCGCGCAATATTAGTTAATTGCATTGCCAAACCTAATTCACAAGCTCTCGCTAAAGCAGATGGCTTTCTTGTCCCCATAATGAGAGACATCATTGCACCTACAGTTCCCGCTACTCTTGCAGCATATTCATAGAGGTCTTCTATAGTTTCGTATTGTCGACCTTGCTTATCCCATGTAAAGCCTTCCAATAAGGCTTCTAAAAGTATCTTAGGTACCTCATACATTTGAACAACTTCACACAATGCACGATCAGCAGCTACGTCGGATGGTTGTCCTGCATAAATTGCATCTAATCTTTTATGAAGTTCTTTGATAATACTGATATCGTTATCACCCTCGTCAACAATATCATCCATGAGACGGCAAAAAGCATAAAGTGCAATTGCAGGTTTACGCACCCTCTTGGGTAATACTCTTGATGCTGCAAAAAATGATTTTGATCCTCCACGCATCAACTCTTCACAATTTTGCTCATCTGATTTAGTAGAAGGTGCGTTTGCAACTAAGGAAGCAGTTCCAAACATTGCTTGATGGTTTCGGAAGAATATTTTAGTAAACATATTGATGTTGTCCTTTTAATGAAGGAATAACACTTTCAAGCGCTTTCGCAGAAGATAAAACTCCAGGAATACCAGCCCCAGGATGCGTACTAGCTCCAACCATATATAAACCTGGAATATCTTCGCTTTTATTATGTGGTCGAAACCAAGCACTCTGTAAAAGAAGGGGTTCAAGACCAAAAGCAGCGCCTTTAATCGATAAAAGTCTATCTCTAAAATCTTGCGGTGTTGTACAAAAAGATTCCGTTAAATGCTCACCAAGTTTAGGAAGTACTGTAGCTTCTAAATATTCTTGAATTTTTTGACGATATGGTTCGACTTGCTCTTCCCAATTAGTTCCACTATCTAAGTGAGGTACTGGAGATAAAACATAAAAAGTATCATGCCCCTCAGGAGCCATTGAGGGATCAGTCGCAGTTGGACGGTGGAGATATAAACTAAAGTCTTTTGCTAAATGATGTCGTTTGAAAATATCCTTTAATAAATCTTCATAGCGATCACCTAGCAACATCATGTGATGAGGTACATCAGCGTATTTTTTGTTAACGCCAAAATACCAAACAAATAGACTCATAGAATATTTGCCATTATCAATTTTTTTATCAGTCCAATATTTACGATATTTAGAATCAATGAGATGTTTGTAAGTCCACGCAGAATCAGCATTCGATACAACTTTTGAAGCATATAAAGTTTGTCCATTTGCAAGACTCACTCCAGTGACTCTTCCTTCTTGTATATTGATTTTTCTTACTTCGCTGTTATAACGAATCTTTACACCAATACTCTCAAGAAGATTAGCAAGTCCTCGAATTAACTCACCAGTACCTCCCATGACAGAATGAACTCCCCATTTACGCTCAAGCGCATTGATTAAGGAATACACACCGGTTACTGAGAATGGATTACCGCCAATTAACAAAGGATGAAAACTCATTACTTGTCTTAACTGTGGATCTTTAAAATATTTAGCAACAACTTGATGTATGGTTCGCCATGCTTGCATTTGCACCATATTTGGAATAGCTTTAACCAAATCTAACAATGATGTAAAAGCAACTGAACTAAGGTCTTCAAATCCCAACTTGTAACACTTCTCGGACTCCACAACAAATCGTTCATACCCACTCACATCTTTAGGGGAAAACTTTGCTACCTCTGCTCGCATTTGATCAGCATCACCAGTGTAATTAAATACACGTCCATCATTAAAACGAACTTGGTAAAAAGGATTCATCAACCTTAGGTCAATATCATCGCTCATTTTTTTACCACACAATGTCCACAACTCTTCTAATAAAAATGGGGCTGTAATAATTGTGGGGCCTGCGTCAAAAACATATCCATTTCTTTTATGAACATATGCCCTACCACCAGGTGCATCTAACTTCTCTAGAACAGTTACTTCGTAACCTTTTACAGCTAAACGAATTGCTGAAGCAAGTCCACCAAATCCAGAACCAATAACGATAACTCTAGAGTCAGAAGCATCAGCCCCTTCTAGAGAAGTTAAAAATGGTATCTTGAATCGATCAACTTGAGTGTCCATCTAATTCCTTAAAAAAAGGCGCCCGAAGGCGCCTTAAAACAGCGCTACAATACCAGTACAACTACTTAGCTGCAACTTTCACCATGTCATTCTCTTTTTTAGGAGAGATAGCAGCTGGAGTTGTTGCTAAATAGGGAAAATCACCCAACATACTTTTGCCATACAAAGGTTTATTAACTCCCTGGTGGCAGGTTAAGCAATTTGCCTTTGCTACATCACCTGTTCCACCTAAACGGTGTTCTGGGAAGGTTTTCGTCAAAGGTGTCATATACGTATTGTTAACATCCTTAACCATTTGTATTCCATACCATGCTTGGCTTCTTTGAGGAGTACTTTGAGACCAGTTTGAAAAGGCTCTAGAGTTATGGCAATAGGTACAGTTCACCCCTAAAGCTTTTGAGAAGTGCATCATAAGTCCATAGACACCTTCTGTCTCTTGTAAGGAATGTACATTACCATTCGGAAGTCCATTATTACCCTGTATTCTGGCTGGATTACTTGCAAGTAAATACTTTGAAAATGGTTCGTAAGGTAAGGAAGCGTAACCTACACTTTCAGCAGGGGCATTTTGACCATTTCGATTTCCTAAAGCTGGACCTGAAATATTCTGAGGAACATCTTTAAACCAAACATTTTGAGGAATATTGTTTCCACGGTGGCATGTATAGCATGTAACGCCAGTTTCTTTAACGTGAGCCTTATAGTCGCTATTAATATGCTGAGTCATTTGAATCATGCGTCTAGCTACTATCTTTGTATATTTACTATCCTCCGCAAAATTTGCCGGATTGTGGCAATATACACATCCCTCATTAGGAGCTACCCAACTCGCCATACTAACCATAAAGGTTGTAAATTGAGCTTGACTAAGATTTCCTAAAACTTGAACATTTTTATAAACCTTGGAAGCCTTATCACCTTCAGCTGGAGCTAAACCAATAGATGGCGGTACTTGATTTACTTTTTCTTTATCAGCATTAATTCTTGGATTCTGAATATTGACCATACCAGTTCCTCGAAAACCATTCTGTCCTTTTTGGAACGATGGTCTTTCACATCCAGTAACTAATAATGCTAGCCCAACTAACAAGGTCATTAAGCTTAACTTATTCTTCATTATTTAACTCCCTCTACTGGCGGTGTAAATGCTGGCATAGATAACGAAGGATCAACAACTCCTGTACTTGGATATGAAGGCACCATCCCATGATGCATAGCCCATAAATACCAATTATCTACAACAGTACCTGTTAACAAAATACCAATCCCTCCAGAAATCGGAGTTAATACTGCAAACCACCACGCCCAGCGGTGGATAGATTCCATCGTTGCGTTAAAACCCATAGTCCATCTCCAGAACAAAGCCGCACGTTCTGAAGCAGTTCCACGATCAACAATTTGTTCAATTTCTCTTTCTCCACCATATCTACCAACAGCTAAGATAGTTGCACCGTGCATACCAAACAATAATACTGAGCCATAGAGGAAGAAGATTGAAAGCATATGGAAAGGGTTATAAAACAAATTACCGTAGCGTATTGATAAGGCAGCAGTCCAATCAAGGTGAGAGAAAATACCAAAAGGCACTCCCTCACTCCAACTACCCATCAAGATTGGGCGAAAAAGACCTAATACTAAGAAGAGCCAAATTGCTGCAGCGAATGCCCAACTAACGTGAGTACCCATTCCCAAAGCTTTTGCTCTACGATAAGTTCTAAACCACCATAGCAAGATAGAAATTGTGGAAAATAATCCTGCAATGTTCCACCATCCACCATCAGACAGAGGAGCAAGTCTCAATCCATATTTTGGCGATGGAGCATCCAATGACAACCAAAACAATTGACGTACCATTTGAATAGGGTTCCAACCAACTTGTGCCAGCATATTAAAGCCAATGATCACAAATGCTGCCATTCCAAAAGCTAGAGAAGCAACTCCTAAGCGACCCAAATAAACGGGACCTAACTGGGCATTACCTAATTTACCTAAAAGATAGTTAAAGCCAATGCCAGTTGTTCGCTCGCGTTGATCATATTCATTAATTGGGACACCATGATTCTTAGGGCCAGCAATTTGGGTTTGAGTGAAAAGATTTTGATAATCCATTATTCGTCTCCGTTTCAATCAATGCCAAATTGGCATGTTTAACCACCACGTCCACCATTCAGGCCAACCTCTTGTCCAAAATGGTCCACTTAAAATAATACAAACTGCACTCCAGAAGACAGCAGCTACCGCTAAAAATAGTCCTACTCTATGAATACCCAAGGTTCCAACAGAATAGCCAACAATATCTCGGAAAAAAGTATCTTCATGCTCAGGAGTTTTAACTGCACCTTCACTAGGATTGGTAGATGACAAGATCAACGCACCATGTAATGCAAGCGCTAAGGTCGTTGTAAAGAACAAAGTAACAGCAATCATATGTGCTGGGTTGTAATGGAAATGCAAATATTGATATCCAGTATTTGATACCCAATCTAAGTGACTCATGATTCCATAAGGAAATGCATGACCCCATGCGCCCATTAAAATTGGGCGAATCACCTCTAGAGAGAAGTAAGCAAAAACCGCAACTAAATATGTACATGGCACATGAAGTCCCATACCTAGCTTTCGAGCAATTTCAATTTCTCTTAAAGCCCATGATCCAAAAGCACCTAAGGCACATATCGTAATAATTTGCCATAGTCCACCTTCCATCATTGGAGCTGGTCCTAGGCCATATTTCAAATCAGGAGGAGCAATATTAATTTGCCAAATGTTAAACACTCCTTGATGAGCAGCACCCCATAAAATCATGGCGGTTCCTAAGAAGCTAAAAAAAACTGTAGTAATTCCAAAGAATCCTACATAAAAAGGGCCGACCCAAAAATCAAATAAGTCTCCACCAATTAAGGTGCCCCCTCGAACCCGGTACTTTCTCTCAAAATTGAGCATCGCCATGATGTGCTCTCCTTGTTACTATTAATATTCAGTTCATCTACATTACGAATTCTTGCTTGGAGGTAGTTGTTACCAACCACCACCAAGTCTTTTTTACTGCAATTACTTTGCGGCGCGTGACTGCAAATATTGTGCTTGTGACATACCATCTAACCATTTGTATTGAGTTGTGCTCAATAAGATCAAATGGATCATAGCTGCCAAAGCAAATAAAAAAACGCCTTGAGCTACCATCGCCCTTAAAGGGTCGTATAGTTTCCAAACTCTCCACATAATGCTTCTCCTAAGTTAAGAAAGACATAAAGCTATAAACACCTGCCTTGACTGATTCGAGTAATGACTTCCCTCTCTCAGCACCAGGCAACCATAGTCGCCATTGGTTGGGCAGTATCAACATAAATAGGGATACCACGAAGCAAATTGCAAAACATAAAACAAAAATTATGGTGAAAGATAAGCTATCCTTTGACATAGATTTCGATATTGATTCTGATTTCACTTGCATGATTATTCCCTTTTCGTTGTTAATGCAACATCAATTGAACCAAGGACGCCAAGCCCATACAAGTATGTGCGCGACGACGGCAATTGCAGTAAATCCCATGAGTCCTTGAACATAAAATGTGTGGAACTCTTGAGCTTCTGCATCTGTCAAACCAGAAATAGATCTGTTGTCATTCATGATGAATACTCCTAAAAAAAGCTAAACAGCTATTACTACACTCAACCCGTGTAGCGTTGGGATATGACGATAAACCGTCATATTCTTTTTGTTCATGAAAAAAATTCTTAATTCTCATGAACTAACTCCAGCATCTAATGAAAATTGCATCCGTTGGAGTAATTCTTTGGTAACGCGCTGTGAACCCTCCAGCCTAGCTTGTCTCTCTGCACTATCTCGGACTCGCTTTGCGGCTGATATTTGTGTAATTATTGGTTGATTGGCGATGATTTGATTCAATACAAGTTGAGCATCTTCATCCCAAGGTAAATTTGACATTTGACCTGCTTTAACCAACGTGGCTTCGACCTTATCTAGATCTGTACCTAATGGCAGTATGTGAAATAAAGCATCAAATAATGAATTACAAAATTCTTGAATTAAATATGTCGCACCGGCATAACCCATAAAAGGCGTGCCAGTATGTCTTCGAATAATTGCTCCAGGAAATGAAGCAGGAATATATGCTGCTCGAGCACCAACTTCTGCAGCGTACATTCTTTCGTTATAACTTCCGTAGATAACTAGTGGAGTTTTCTTTTGTACTAACTCTCTAATTTCTTGATTGTTAGTTTTATCTCCAGCTTTGCGAGAAATTGCAAAATTACAAGGTAAGCCCATTTCTTCTTCAAGAAAATGTCTGACACCTCTAGTGTAAGTTTCGTTTGCAACAATCCCAAAGCTTGCAGTACCAAAAAAATCTTGCGTCACAGAACGCCATAAATCCCAGATTGGTTTTAAGGTTGTGTTCTTTTCTTTAGCAATAAATGGCTCTGGATCTAAACCAAGTAATTCACCAAGTGAACGTAAAAACTTAGTAGTACTATGCATCCCAATAGGAGCTTGAAGATATGGTCTTTCTAAGTTCTCACACAGCAAGCGACCAAATTCTCTATACATACAAATATTGACATCTGCCTCTACAAGTCTAGAAACATCTGCAAGGTGACTACTAAGAGGAAACACCATGTTAATTTCAGCGCCAATACCTTGTACCAATCGCTTAATCTCAGCTAAGTCACTATACATATTAAAAGTGCCATAAGCTGGTCCAATAATGTTGACTCTTGGCTTTTCATTTTCTTGACGCTTTGGTCTTTCAGGTATGTGCTTCATACCATACTCTGTCCATAACCAATACATTGCTCGGTTCGCACTTTGCCACTGATCTTCATCAATCGTTCTCGGTAGAAAACGTGCGATATTCATCCCTTCGGGCGTAACACCTCCACCGATCATCTCGGCAATCGAACCAGTAACAACAACTGCAGGTAAATCTGGATCTAGTACTTGATGCGCTCTTTTCATAGAAGCTTCAGTACCTTCACGACCCAATTGTTCTTCAGCTAATCCAGTAACAACAATCGGTAACTCGTGAGGCGGTAGCGCATCTGTATAGTGCAACACAGAGGTCACAGGTAAGTTTTCGCAGCCAACTGGACCATCAATAACAACTTGAAGTCCTTTAATGGCTGTAAATACGTAAACAGCTCCCCAATATCCACCAGCACGGTCATGATCTAGAACTAGCATTAGCCCATTTCCTCCGCTTTGCGTTTTTTAGCAGCTTTTTCCATTCTTCTACGAACGTCAGCTTTAAAGTCTGGTCTATCAACTGGAACTTCATCCCAAACCCCTGAAGCAAAACCTGTACCAACATCACTAAAAAATGCTTCCATCGTTTGAAAGCGCTCTTTATTTGTGATTGCAGAATTTATGACTTGCGCGAGAGAACCAGCTCCTGCAACACCCATTAAAGGTCTGGCAGAGATAAGGTTTGTAAAGTACAGTGAAGGAATAGAAAGTTGTTTTGCTTTTTGAACAACAGGAGTTGTACCCACAGCTAAATCTGGTTTGTATTCGTCGATAGCAGCTAAATCATCTTCTAATGAAGCCCTATATTTAACTTGAACACCTTTTGATTCCAACCAATCAAAATCAGTTTTACTCCAAATTGTTTTAGGACATGCTGTACCCACATACCTAACATCTGCGCCACTTTCTATCAACAATCTAGCTACAATTAATTCAGAACCTTCATAACCACTTAGGGTTATTCTCCCTTTGATAGGCTTAGATGTAAGAGCATCTTTAATCAAAGGTAAAAATTTATTATGCGTAGCACCTAACTTGTCCTTTGAAATATTGCATATTGAAGCAATGCTTTCAAGCCAAGCTGCTGTTCCCTCATATCCCACTGGAGCAGAACCAAATACAGATCTTCCTGCAGCCTCAAACTCTCTAATTGAAGCCGTATAAAAAGGATGAATTGCAGCAACTGCAGCACAATCTAATGCTTGATAAAGTTCACGCCATTCTCTAGTTGGGACAACCGGTCCAGCTGCAAGTCCCATAGGCTCTAGCATCATGCCAATACCTACTGGATCTACTGGAAACATCTCTCCTAAAAGAGTAATCGTTGGCTTGTCAGACTTTCCTTGACGTGGTGCAGTTACTGGACCTGCTTGAATTTCGTTACGAGCATATTTAAGCATTGCGCCTGCGAGAACATCTTTTGCTTCTGCATGCGTTGGTACTCCGAAACCAGGAACATCAATCCCAATAATTCTTACACCATTTATTTCTTTTGGTAAAAGCTGAAGTGGAACTCCACTAGCTGTTGGGACACAT
>DAIQPR010000074.1:0-11186 GCA_036787315.1 Polynucleobacter sp.
GCAAAATCTTGCAGGAAAGAAGGCACTTCTTAAGAGAAAAAATCTTATTGACTTACTGAATAGGAAGTCTGCTTAAAATATGATCTAGGTAAAAGCTAAATAAATTAACTTCTTCCAAAGGTATCTTCAAAGCGAACAATATCATCTTCGCCTAAATAACTTCCCGACTGAACTTCGATGATTTCAAGTGGAATAGTCCCAGGGTTAGTTAAACGATGCTTTTGCCCTAATGGAATATATGTACTTTGATTTTCAGAAAGAGTTATAACTTGATCACCATTGGTGATTTCTGCAGTTCCTTTCACCACAATCCAATGTTCAGCCCGATGATGATGCATTTGCAAACTTAAACTTGCTTTAGGCTTAACTTGTATTCGTTTGACTTTGAATCGTTCGCCCTCATCAATGCTGTCATACCATCCCCACGGACGATGGACTTTACGGTGTAAGTTCTTTTCTTCCCTTTTGTTTTTTTCGAGTTGCTCAACAATCTTTTTGACGGCTTGGCTATTGTTTTTATCTGCGACTAAAACAGCATCTGCAGTTTCAATCACCACAATATCTTTAAGCCCTACAACTCCAACAAGTTTTTGTGTTGCGTGAATATAGGAATTCGAGGTATCGTGTAAAAGTACATCACCATGCGTAACGTTTTGCTGTTGATCTTTTTTTCCAACATTCCAAACGGCATCCCAAGCACCTAGATCGCTCCAACCGGCATCAAGCGGAACAACGTGGATGGGTAACTTTCCTGGACATTTCTCAATCACGGCATAGTCGATGGAATCGCTCGGTATTTTTAAAAAGTCTTCTTTATAAGGCCTAACAAAATCAACAAATCCACCATGATCTATGGACTTCCCTTGCCAAGCAATCTGTGTTTGTTTCAGTATTTCAGGGCTAAACCGGTCAATCGCTTGTAACCAAACACCCGCTTGAAGAATAAAAATACCGCTATTCCATAAGTAATTCTTTGAATCAATGTAGTGTTTTGCAACTTCGAGATTAGGTTTTTCAGTAAATTGCGATACTTCAAAAGCATTATTCTGATTTGCTTCTTGCTGCTTTTGAATATATCCATAACCCGTCTCAGGATGTGTTGGAGTAATGCCTAAAGTAACTATTCCACCTGAGCTTGCTTGTTGAATACTTTGCCGAATAGCTGCGATCCATTGTTCTTCATCCATGATGGTCTGATCACTGGGCATCACAACCATAATGACGTCTTCTGAATAATGATCTTTGACCATTATACTTGCCAAAGTAAGGGCTGGAGCAGTGTTACGCCCCATTGGCTCTAGTAAAAAATCCGCTTCAATTTTTAATTCACGAAGTTGTTCAACCGCTAAAAAGCGATGCTCTTCATTGGTCACAATAATGGGTTTTGATGAACTGATATTGGTATTGCTAATCTTATTTGCACGTTCAACGGTTTGTTGAAACAAACTATTTGTTCCTGAGAGTGCTAAAAATTGTTTCGGAAAGCCATTTCTGGAAAGAGGCCATAAACGGGTTCCTGAACCACCGCATAAGATAATGGGAACAATTTTGATCATAGTTTTACGGTACTAAAGTTAAAAATAAATAACTACAGAATATAACAAGTTGAACCACCCCCGCCAATAAGCTCGCTCGACCTGTTGCTAAGTTCATCATACCAATGAGTAAGGAAAGGACTAATAAAACAATACTCACAGGACTTACCCCAAGACTTAAAGGTAAATCAAATAGGATCGAGATGATGGCCACTGAAGGAATTGTCAGTCCAATACTCGCAATCGCAGAACCTAATGCCAAATTAAGGCTAATCTGTAATTTATTTTGTAAGGCAAGTTTGATTGCGGTAATACTCTCAGGAAGAAGAACCAAGCTCGCAATTACAACGCCTAGTAAAGCTTTAGGAGCACCGATAGCCTGTATACCAGCTTCTAAGCTAGGGCTTAGAAGCTTAGCTAAAGCAACAACAGCAACTAAGGAACATATTAAGAAGCTTCCTGTTAGCAAAAGGCGTATGGGCTTATGCTCGTTTAAATGATCTTGCTGTGCAATCGCTACTTGTTTAATAGGTTCTATAGGTAAAAAATATTCAGTGTGTCTAACCGTTTGAATAAATACAAATGCCCCATATAAAACGAGAGAAGCAATGCCCACAAAGATCAATTGGCTTTTACTGTAATCAAGTCCTGGAGTGGTCGTCGTATATACGGGTAACACTAAGGTTAATGTTGCGAGAGCCGTAATTACCGCTAATGCTGGATTGGTTCCTTCTACCCGAAATGAAAGTTCATGATGTTTTAGACATCCCATCAATATTGACATACCCACCAAACCATTCATCACGATCATGATGGCTGAGAAAACAGTATCTCTTGCAATGAAATCACTACCCTCTTTACCTGCCAACATCATTGAAATAATCAAAGCAACTTCAATCACAGTAACACTAATGGCTAACACTAAAGCACCAAATGGCTCACCTAAATGATGGGCAATTTTTTCAGCTTGATGAACAGATACCAATACTGAAGTAATCAACAAAATCGAAATAATAATCGGTTGAATTAAATCCATAGTGATTCCTGGTGAAAATGATTTCTAAGTGTAACGGATTGGTTTGAATCTACGTTTTATATTCAAGCACTGTTATCAACAGCTCTTTACCATTTAACGGGCTTACCAGACCTAACCCTAACAGCAACAATCATTTCTCCAGTACTAAAGTATGGCTTCGCATTTTTTTGGTTAAAGGATTGATTGTTGCTGTAACTCATACTCTTTCCAGAGTATGGCGGAAAAGAATTGCTTACTCCAAGCTGTAAACCATCGGTCATAAAAGCAAGGGGATTAAACGCCTGACCATGTTGCGCCATCTCAAAATGGAGGTGTGGTCCTGTCGAATACCCAGTACTTCCAACTAAAGCAATGATTTGGCCTCTTTGAACTAATTGGCCAACGCGCACTAATATCTGACTAGCATGTCCATATTTTGAGGAATAGCCCTGGCCATGATCAATTTCAACTAAATTGCCATAACCACCGTTATATCCTGCCTGTGTGATCGTTCCACTCGCTGTGGCTAATATTGGAGTTCCGATAGCTGCAGGATAATCAACACCCTGGTGATTTTCTAAGAGCCCGGTAAAGGGGTCCAATCTTCTACCAAATGAACTAGATATATTTTTAATATTGCCCATTGGCAATATCGGTTGAAACTCTTCAGATTTGGATACGATGTCTTTTTTGGGATTTTTTGTTGTCTTTATTACTTCATTTTGATTATTGGCCAAGGCCAAATGCAAAAAAAAGTAAGTGGTTACTATAGATAATGAGATTAATCTAATGAGTTTAAATAACTTAGCGTGTTTGGATGGCCAAGATTCAAGCATCTTCAAATCTCAGTTGCCTGCCACTATGGACATGACTGCCATTCTCACAGCAATACCAAAAGTTACCTGTTTAAGGATGACAGACTGAGGTCCATCTGCAACTTCACTAGCGATTTCTATTCCACGGTTCATGGGACCTGGATGCATAACGATGGCTTTTTTATCTGCAAGAGCCAATCGTTCAGTAGTTAAGCCCCACTCCTTAAAGAATGCCTCACCCTCAGGAACTTGGCCTTGCTCCATGCGTTCTTTCTGAATCCGTAAAGTCATCACCACATCTGCTCCACGTATTCCTTCATCAATATCATGAAAAACCTGAACGCCCTGAAGATCTAAATCACTTGGTAATAAGCTCTTAGGACCAATCACACGGATATCTTTACATCCCAGTGTTGATAATCCATAAATATTGGATTTAGCTACCCGACTATGAATCACATCACCAATAATGGCTACTTTTAATTTGCTGAAGTCTTGCTTGTAATGTCGCATGGTAAACAAATCCAGCAAGCCCTGTGTAGGATGCTGATTGGTGCCATCGCCAGCATTAATAACGTGAACGTAAGGGGGTAGATGTTTCGCAATCTCTACAGGTGCTCCTGTAGTTTTATGTCTAACAACAAAAATGTCCGCTTGCATCGCTACCAGATTATCAATGGTATCTAAAAGACTCTCCCCCTTAGATGTAGAAGATGTCTGAATATCTAAATTAATGACGTCCGCAGATAAGCGTTTAGCCGCAATTTCAAAAGTGGTACGTGTTCTAGTGGAGTTTTCAAAAAAGAGGTTAAAAACACTTTTGCCACGTAGCAAGGGTATCTTTTTTACTTCACGGTCTGGATTGGTGACACTCACAAATTGTTTTGCGGTATCAAGAATTTGTAACAGAGTCTCTTGGGGTAAACCTTCTAAAGAGAGTAAATGCCGGAGTTGTTGGTTGGAATTAAGTTGCAGTTCACCGACCTGGTTTGACATTATTGTTTTTAACCCTATTTTTAAAATGAACGTATTACGTGTCTCTAGAATACTTTCTATTTTACGATGTATTACAAAACCTTAAGTTTTTTTATCACAAAGTCTTTTAAAGATTAGGGAGATTTTCCTTCAGTATTAAAGTCAAATCTTCCGTCGGGTAATTGCTCTAAAACTAATATTTGATTTGGAGCTAATTCAACTTTCGCTCCTCTGAATGAAGCCTCTACAGGTAATTCACGACGATAACGATCTGCGAGGACGGCTAACTCAACCTTTGCAGGCCGCCCATAATCAAAGATCTCATTAAGCGCTGCCCTAACAGTCCTACCTGTATCTAAAACATCATCAATCAAAATGATATGTGCTCCATCCACTTCAAAGGGCAAACTGGTTGATAAACCCCCTTCAGTATTTAAAGCTTTTGTACCTTTCTCGGCATAATCATCGCGGTGAAAACTGACATTAATAACTCCATAAGACTCTAGGTTTAAATCTTTTGCTATACGCTTAGCAATCCAAGCACCACCACTAGCTAAACCTGCAACTTGAAGTGAAGGTTTACGTAATTTAGCTGACTGTACTTGTTCGAGCAAATTAGCATACAGTTTTTCTGCGTCTGGAAGGGAGGAAGGAATTTCGTCAGGAATATTGGCTGTCATAAGTCAAGAAATGTTGAATAAGAATGTAATTACAATACCATAGCTTTCTGATACTGATTTTTAAGGATTTAATTTCAATTTAGCCCATGATTTTGATCTATTTGAATGTATATGAGAATGAATAGAGTAATTCATAAATTTATCATTTCTGTATTATTAATGAGTTAATAACTATTTATTGATTTATTAATAATACAAATAATTTGACTTCATTGAATATCATCCCTTACAATACAAGGAATGAAATCAGTCTATTGGAGTCACAGTATGCCTAAACCGAACGTGCGCGTTATTTCTGGCTTCACCCTGTCTGCGACCCAGCTTCTGGGGCAACTTATACGTGAACAACGCATCAAAAAGAAAATAAATACGACTGAACTTGCCCTTCGGTCTGGAATCTCTAGATCCTTGCTCCACCGTATTGAGAGTGGAGACCCAAGTTGTTCTATTGGTGCGTTTTTTGAGGTTGCCACTGTCGTTGGTGTTCCTTTATTTAATCTTGATGAAACATCGATCGCTAAAGCCATCAATCATCAACAGGAAAAGCTAACATTACTCCCTTCCAAAATTAGGCCTTCACAGATTAACTTTAATGATGATTTCTAGAAAAAGATATTCGCAAGCCTATGTTTGGATTTGGTTGCCCAATAAAAAACATGCACAAGTCGCTGGAGTTTTAAATCAAGTTGGTGAGCAACTCATTTTTAACTATGGTCGAAATTATTTAAATAACCCAAATGCTATCCCGATTTATCTACCTGAATTACCCTTGCAAAGTGGTCCGATACCTCTCCATCCAAGCTTAATGATGCCTGGATCTATTCGAGATGCCTCGCCTGATGCATGGGGTCGAAGAGTGTTAATGAATCAATTGGTACAAGATGAAAAAGGTATTTCTTGGTCACACGACCTTAGTGAATTAGATTACCTTCTTGAGTCTGGCTCTAACCGAATTGGTGCTCTAGACTTTCAAGAATCACCCTCACAATATATCCCACGTAATCAACAAAGCGGAAATCTAGATGAGCTTTTAGTCGCAAGTGAGAAAGTTGAAAAGGGAGAAGTTCTAACTCCTGAGTTAGGCCTCGCTTTACAACACGGTACTTCACTAGGTGGAGCTCGACCAAAAGTTTTACTTGAAGCAGAGAATCGTCAATGGATTGCAAAATTTTCTACGAGTACAGATATCTTTAATCTCGTAAAAGCAGAGTTTATTGCGATGCGCTTAGCCAAAAAAGTAGGTTTAAATGTGGCAAATGTAGAGTTAACAAAAGCATTAGGTAAAGATATTTTATTAATTGAGCGCTTTGATCGTATCAAGCTCGAAGCTTGGACTAGAAAAGCTATCGTTTCAGCTCTAACGATTCTTGAACTTGATGAAATGATGGCGCCATATGCGAGTTATGAAAAACTTGCAGAAATTATTCGTCGTCGTTTTAAAGATCCAAAATCTGATTTAAAGGAACTCTTTGGTCGAATTGTCTTTAACATTTTATGCGGCAACACAGATGACCACGCCCGAAATCATGCTGCATTTTGGGATGGCTCATATCTTGAACTCACACCGGCTTATGACATCTGCCCTCAATCACGTACTGGGCAAGAAGCAACACAAGCGATGTTGATTTCAGGACAAAATCGGCATAGTAATTTGACCATTTGCTTAATTGGAGCATCTCATTTTTTATTATCAAAAAGTGAGGCCATCAACATCATCAATCATCAAATTAAAGTCATTCAAAATTCTTGGGAGAGTGTATGTACCCTGGCCCAACTTTCGGAAGTTGAAAAGCGCTATTTAATGGGTCGGCAATTTTTTAATCCATTCGCTTTTTTTAATGCCCCACCTGAAATTGCAACTCCGATCCTCACTTAAGCTCTATAAAAAGTACATGATAAAAGAGCTTATGAGTGACATCCTTATTACTAAATACTTTAAGTGGGTTTGAAACTTCAATTTAAATTGACTTGAGAACTTGGTTAATAAAATCAAGTGGTGATATTACATTCACTTCATCTTTTAATTTATATACTTGAGTAACTGGAGCAATCACATACGCTTCTGTGGCACTAATATCTTTTATAGCTTGCCAAAAACCTTTTTTACTTGAGGACTTGTAGAAAGCTTAATTTCTATAGCTATTCTTTTTAAACCTTTTTCAATGACCAAATCTAACTCACTTCCCGCTTGAGTTCGATAGTAAAAAATTTGAGCACCTATAGGTAAATTATTTGCAATTTGTTCAACTACAAACCCCTCCCAGGAAGCCCCAACAATTGGATGACCCTGCAAATCTTTTAAATGAACGATTCCTAACATCCTATGTAATATGCCTGAATCTCTTATATATATTTTTGGAGACTTTACAAGTCTTTTCGTTCCATTGGTAAAAAATGGAGCTAATCTTCTGACCATCATAGCGTCAATTAATAGATCTAAATAGTTCTCAGATGTTTTTGGCGAGGACATTCCCATTGATCTAGATAGGTTTGAAGCATTAAATATGCTACCTTGTAAATGTGCAAGCATTTGCAAAAACCTATCTAACATCGATGAGGAAACTCTAACTCCAAAACTTGGTAAATCTCTTTGTAACAAGGTTTTCATGAAATCCATCCTCCATAAATAAGAGGATTCTTCTGAAGAAGCTAAGAAACTAGCAGGATACCCGCCTCTCAACCATAACTTTTGCAGTTGTTGTTGTGAATCCGTTTCTTCAAGTTCATTGATTAAAAATGGTGTCAACTCTTGATAGCTAATTCTTCCAGCTAATGTCTCAGAACTTTGTTGAAGTAATTTGCCAGATGCAGATCCAAGGAGTAAAAATCGACCAGGTTTTCTGTCTTGGTCAATTTCAGGACGCAATGCTCGAAAGATCTCTGGGGCAAACTGAATTTCATCTATGACAACGAGCTTTTCTCTTTGACTTGGAAAAAATAGTTCAGGCTCCTGAAGTACTTGTCGATCTTGATTATTTTCTAAGTCTAAAAACTGAGCATTCGGAAAGTCACTGACAATACGCTTTGCAAGTGAAGTTTTACCTATCTTTTAGGTCCTATAAGCGCCACAGCAGGCATATGTTTTAGTCGTTGCTGAATATTAAAAATCAGTTTACGAGGAACAGATTGCGAATCGTGAATTGTCATACTCTAATTTATCCTTGTAAATTAGTATTGTGAATACTAATTTACAAGGATAATTTTAATTAAGCTTGTAAAAACTAGTTGGGGTTTTCTTGAAAATACTGTTCAAGGATCAATACTGCGGCTTGACTATCTACATCTCCTAATTGATCCTCAGCAACTGCAGATGAATATCTTTCATCAACCCATTGGACTGGAAGATTTAAACGACCATTTAATTGATTCCCAAAGCGTTTAGCTCTGCGAGTCATCTCATGCTCTGCTCTATCAGGATGAGTGGGTAAACCAACAACAAAAACATTTACTTCCCACTCTTTGACTAGCTTCTGAATGACATTAAATGTTTCATCAATATTTTTATTTTGTAGGGTTTTTAATGGCTGTGCTAAACGACTGTAAGAGTTGCCAACAGCTATGCCAATTCTTTTCACCCCATAATCAAAAGCTAAAAAAGTTTGCATATTTTTATATGATGTTATTTAACAAACTTATTGATGCGTTATCAGGCGTGACCAACGTCACCACTTAAATGGCTTGGATCAACTCCAATAATACTCATCACCTTTTGATAACGCTGATCAAACGGTGTTTCAAAAATGATCTTTTTAATATCATCGATATTGGTAGATACATTTAGCCAACCGTTACGAGAGATTTCTTCTTCAAGCTGCCCTGCGGACCAACCTGCATATCCCAAGGTCATCAAAAAATTTTCTGGGCCTTGTCCAAGAGATACTGCTTCCAACACGTCTTTTGATGTGGTCATGGCAAGTCCACCAGGAATACTTAAAGAAGAGTTGTATCGAATGTCGTCTGCCTGAGGGTGGAGCACAAAACCTCTTTCGGTTTGAACTGGACCACCTAAATAAACAGGCTGTTTAGTGAGGGGCTCATTCTCTAATTTGAGTTCTATTCTTTCAAACAAATCTTTTAGATCAATATTAGTTGGTCGATTAACAACCAAACCCATCGCACCCTGATCATTGTGTTCACACACATAGACAACCGTGCCAGCAAATTGGTCATCCAACATGCCAGGCATAGCGATCAATAATTGATTAGCGAGGTGAGATACATCTTCAGTAAAAAAATCCATGTAAGTATTCTATCCCTATCTGTCATATTTTCTGAAAACTCTCTCAAAATATTTAAACATTATTTATTTTTAAACGGCATTGAACTCCTCAAACACACGGCTTCCCTGAGGAATTTTTTTTAAGATTACTGATAAAGTAAACACTTATATGTCTAAATTAAATAAGAAAAAGTTTAATTTCATATACCTATCAACTTAATATGTATTAAAAAACGAATTTTCTATACATGTTATGCCTTCACATATAAAAATTTCAAACTTATATTTATTAAATCGCTTATTGATAGCACTCTTTCTATCAGTACTTTTTGTAATTCAAGATAAATTTTTCAAAGCAAAATATGGCTTTGCGGATAGCCCTTCTTAAAATATGGAATTAATATGGGTAAAAGTGGTAAAAAAATGGAAAAAGTGTGTAAAATTAGGTTTCCATGAGAACAGAAACTTTAGCAACAAAAACCAATCCGGCTATCTTTAATTCCATTCCTAGTTCGGATGACTTAGGGCTTTTTATAGGTGCTGGTAAACCGAACTACGATAAGGTTAAGGATATTTTAGGTTATTCGAAGCAAGATATTTCCATTGCCTCAGGTGTTCCATTCGGATCTATACGCTTTGACAAGAAGATTCCTTCTGAGCTTACCGAACGTGTCACTGAATGGGCTATTGCAATCGGTTTAGTACATGGGTTCTTTAAGGATGAGTCAAAAACAGTTTTATGGTTCAAGGTACCCAACCCACTTTTAGGTGATGTTGCTCCACGCGACATGATTAAAGTAGGTCGATTTAAGAAGCTGCTTAAATTCATTCAAACAGCGCTAGATGAGAACGCTTGATTGGTGGAACGTAAAACGGCATTTCATCAAAGGCGAAGATCTTCATCCGTAAAAAAAGTTGAAAATCAAGACTTAGGTAAGCAAGTAACTCACTTGCTTGAGGAAGGTACTGTTGAGAGCCTTACTAAGGCAAAGCAATTATCGCAAGATAATTTAAAGTATCAATGGGATTTTTATTCTGAATTGGCTTTTCAAAGAAGCATTATCCAAGACAAGTTATTAAGTGCTATTGCCCAAAGTTGTTTGACAGATTTTAAATTTAACTCTTGGCAACGTGTGATTAGTTGGAAATACTCAAACCATCCACTTTGTACACTTGGTAGTATTAAACAGTATGGAGGTAGGTTTAATATTGGTGAGGATATTTCGCAAGCTAATACTTTAAAAACCTTTCAGGCTTTCTATTTGGCTGAGGATCAAGGTACAGCTCAAATAGAGGCCTTTGGTAGTCAGGTACCAAATGAAAAGTTAACTGTAGAAGATGTGGCTCTTACTAATAAATCCTCTTATAGTTGTATTAGTATCTCTGGGTCCTTAGATAAGGTAATTGATTTAACAAAGAAATCATCTTTGACGAAATTTGTTCGATTAATTTCTAGTTTTACGATTCCTCAGTCAATTTATGACTCGGCAAAACGTTTGGGTATACCTAAGCCTACCCTAATAAATACATCTACTCTTTTGCTTCAATCGTTTCTATCACCTAGCTGGCGTAAAGAACCTGCTCAATTTGATATACCCGCTAATAGTCAAATATTTGGACAATTAGCCCATCAAGCTGGTATTGACGGAATTCTTTTTCGCTCAACTAAAACCAGTAAAAAATGTTTAGCAGTTTTTCCATCTAACTTTGGTGGCGGTTGCTCATGGTTAGCACTAGATGATGAACCTCCTGAGATTTGGATTCCAAAGGTCATTAATCTAAATAATTTTGACTTGTGTGAAAAAAGTGCTTTACAAGTTAAAAATAAGAGATAACTTTAATTTATGATGCAGATTTGATGAAAGTACCCTTTCAGAAAATTTTTTTAACTTACTAATATATTTAGCATAAAAAATCTTACGTTTTTTGTTTGCTCAGTATTTCATC
>DAIQPR010000075.1:0-11149 GCA_036787315.1 Polynucleobacter sp.
AATGCACTTAAAGATCAAGCAATTGCCGACTATCATGAACAGTTGCTAACGGCTTTGCGTGAATCTGCGGACGGTATTTCTTCCGTGAATGCTGCTTCAGGTTCATTACAACTTATTTCGCAATCAAATCAATCAGCCCAAATAGTTTTAGATATCTATCAAAAAAGGTATCAAGTGGGTCTTCTTTCTAAAGAAGAAATCGAGAAATCTTTGATTGAATATGACCGACAAACGAGTAATTTATATCTAGCTCAAAAAAATCTACTTAACGCCTATGTTCAATTAATTCAGGCCTTGGGCGGTGGCTACATTAATAAAGATTCTAATTTACAACTTTCGTCCCAACCTCAGTAAAGATCGACTCCGATGAATACAAATGTCAATTTACCAGACAATCCTACTAGTACCTTTAATCGAAAAAAAGCATTTCAGTTTTTCTTTTTAGCTTTAGCCGTTTTATTTATTACTTATTTTATTTATTGGTTTATTGAGTCCAGTCATTATGAGTCTACAGAAAATGCTTATGTTTCTGCTCCTCAAATTCAAATTAGTTCTCAAGTAGAGGGAACTGTATCTGATGTATTGGTTTCTGAAACTCAAGCCGTACAGGCGGGTGAGACTCTATTTAAGATTGACACAACAGAGGCCAAGATTGCATCTGAGATTGCTGACGCGGATTTAAGTAAAGCTTTGCGAGCTGTAAGAGCAAATATTTATTTAGCAAAAGTTAGAAAACAAGAATTAGAGAGAGCCAAGGAAGATTTTAATAGACGAGCAAGTCTTCAAGGATCTGCTGCATACTCACCAGATGAATTAGCACGTTATAAATCACAATATGATGTTGCACAAACCGCATATCAAGAGGCCTTGGAAAACACGGATGGTATTAGTAATATTGCTAATGTAGCAAGTCATCCCGATGTTCTTCGAGCACAGGGTGTAGCAAAAAAGAATTATGTTGCACTCTTACGCGCTAATGTTCAGGCTCCAATTAGCTCTGTAGTGGCAAGGCGCTCAGCACAGGTAGGTCAAAGAGTTTCACCTGGTTCGCCATTATTAACCTTAGTATTGAGTAATGCTACATGGGTAGATGCCAATTTTAAAGAATCTCAACTTGCAAAAATGCGTATTGGACAACCTGTCGAATTAGAAGCAGATATTTATGGAAATCGTGTAACTTTTCCTGGAAAAGTTGCAGGCTTTTCAGCGGGAACTGGTTCCTCCCTTGCTGTTTTACCAGCACAAAATGCAACCGGTAACTGGGTCAAGGTTGTACAACGCTTACCAGTAAGGATTGATATCGATCCTGAAACATTAAAAAAATATCCACTGCGTGTTGGTTTAACAATGACTGCAAAGGTTGATGTTCGCAATACTGATGGAATAGCTCTTCAATCCATGCAGCAACACGAGGCGATTTCTACTGACTTGTATGAAAAGCAAAATTTAGCAGCTCAAGCACATGTACAAAAAATTATTCAGCACTCTTTAGCTATCGAATAAAGATGTCACAAACAATATCAGCTTCTGAAAACGCTTCACCTCCTCAAGGTGGTGTTGAGCCATTGCATGGTGGAAAATTAGTTTTAGCTACAGTGGCTTTGGGCCTAGGCTCATTTATGAATGTCTTAGACACGTCTATTGCGAATGTGTCTTTACCTACCATTGCAGGAGATTTTGCGGTTAGTCCAGCCCAAGGGACTTGGGTTATAACCTCATATGCAGTCAGTGAAGCAATTATGTTGCCGCTTACTGGTTGGTTATCAAGCCGCTTTGGAGAAATTCGTCAATTTGTTATTGCGACTTTATTATTTGCATTAGCTTCAGCTTTATGTGGTTTAGCAATATCTTTTCCGATGTTGGTTTTGAGTAGAGTTTTGCAGGGTATTGTTGGTGCATCAATGATTCCTTTATCGCAAGCATTGATTGTTAAAAGTTTTCCTAGAGAAAAAGCTGGAATGGCACTGGGGATATGGGCTATGACAACGATTGTTGCGCCTATTTTGGGTCCGGTAATTGGAGGATGGTTAACCGATAGTTACTCTTGGCGATGGGTTTTTTACATTAATATCCCGTTTGGAATTTTGTGTGCTTTTTTAGTGAGTACTCTATTTAAAGGTCGTGATAATGTTCGTATTAAAAAACCGATAGATAAAGTTGGCTTAGCTTTGCTTGCGGTTGGTGTTGGAAGTTTACAAATCATGTTGGATAAAGGAAATGAATTAGATTGGTTCTCTTCCCCGACTATTGTTGCAATCGGCTTATTGTCAGTGATTTGTTTAATAAGTTTTGTTATCTGGGAATTAGGGGAGGAGCATCCCGTTGTCGACTTAAGACTATTTAAGGTTCTTAATTTTCGTATTGCATGTATTTGTTTATTCTGTGGTGCATTTGCTTTTTATTTATTTGTTGTTATTGGTCCATTGTGGATGCAAACACAGTTGGGTTACACCGCATATACAGCGGGGTTGGTCATGGCGAGTACTGGAGCACTAGCTATCTTTGCTGGTCCGTTTTTTGGATCTCAAATGCAAAAACTAGGCGCTCGTCGTGTTGCCACTTTTGGTTTTACATGTTTTGCGATTAGTGCTTTTTGGAGTTCAACTATTACTACGGATGTAGATTTTCATTATCTTCAGCTCACCCGAATTATTATGGGTTTTGGTATTGCTGGTTTTTTTGTACCTATGACTGCGATTTCAATATCAAGGCTAAAACCTTCGCAAATGGCTGCCGGCTCTGGGCTGACTAATTTTTTAAGAAATTTAGGGGGTAGTACAGGGACTGCGATTGGTACTACGGTTTGGCAAAATGAAGCTATTCGTAATCATGCAATTTTGTCGGATTATTTAACACCAGACAATATACCTTTAAATCAACTCAGTGAACAACTCACTGGAGCTGGTTTATCCCCCCAAGCTCAGCTACAGTATTTAGAGTATGTAGTTAATTCACAAGCTTATGTTTTGTCTACAAATCATATTCTCACGACAGCGGGAATCATGATGTTTTGTTTAATTCCTATCGTTTGGCTTGCCAAACCACCTTTTGGTGCAGGTGGGGGTGGTCATTAGTATTTTTGAAAAAATATTTCCATGAATAGGGGGACGAGCCTTACCCCCGGCACTACTGGGAAATGGGTTTGGCTGCTCCGTTCCCGACCTGACCAGATTGCCATGCCAATATGCGGGGAGGCCCGTCTTCTGATATTGTACATCGATGATTGTTAGAATATAACTTATGACAGAGATCTCATTATTTGGAAACGACGAATTACCTACTCCAGGTTTAGCACTTGCTAGAAAATGGCGCCCTAGAAACTTTGGCACACTGATTGGACAGGACCATGTAGTTAAGGCTTTGAGCCATGCTCTTGATCAAAATAGATTGCATCATGCTTGGTTATTTACTGGAACGCGTGGGGTTGGAAAAACAACTATTTCTCGAATACTTGCTAAATCTCTCAATTGCACAGGTACTCCAGAAAACCCTATTAACCAACCGACTTCTACGCCTTGTGGTCAATGTGCAGCCTGTCAAGAAATTGATGCAGGAAGGTTTGTTGATTATGTTGAGATGGATGCAGCAAGTAATCGTGGTATTGCTGACATGATCTCGCTTTTAGAAAAAGCTGTTTATGCCCCAACTTCAGGGAGATTCAAAGTATTTATGATTGACGAGGTGCATATGCTCACTAGTCAGGCATTTAATTCGATGCTTAAGACTCTTGAAGAACCACCTCCACACATGAAGTTTATTTTAGCAACGACAGATCCACAAAAGATTCCTGTGACTATTTTGTCGCGTTGTTTACAGTTTAATCTCAAGCAAATGCCTCCGAGTCTTATTGTTAATCATTTAAAAACTGTTCTTCAAGCGGAGAGTATTCCAATTCATGAAGGGGCATTAAAGATTATTGCAAAATCAGCAAGTGGATCCATGCGTGATGCACTCTCCTTAACTGATCAAGCAATTGCTTACTCGTCTGGGAATATGACCGAAGAAATGGTAAGAAGTATGCTTGGTTCATTGGATGATAGTTATCTCATTCGTATTATTGACGCTTTAGCCGAAAAAAATGGTAAAGAACTTGTTGATATAAGTTCAGAAATTGGCCTCATGAGTTTGTCTTTTTCTACAGCCTTGCAAGATCTCGCTTCTCTATTGCAAAAAGTAGCCATGGCTCAAGTCATTCCCGAGTCTGTAGTTGAAGAGTGGCCTGAATCCAAAGATATTATGCGTTTGGCACAATCCTTATCAAAAGAAGAAGTACAGTTGTTTTATCAAATTGCCATCACTAGTCGTGCTGATCTGCAATTAGCACCTGATGAAGAAACAGGATTTATGATGGCATTACTTCGAATGCTAGCCTTTAGACCTGATGATGGGAGCGAGTCAAATAATCAAAGGCCAGCCCCTGTAACAACTTCTGTCAATTTAAAACCTAATTCTGTTAGTACTTTATCTAGATCCTTATCGCCGCAAACGCAACCAGAGGTAAAGACTGAGCTTGTTAATCTACCTAACAATGTTCCATCGGCGATCGAATTAACCAATACAGGATGGCGTGAGACGATTAAACAGCTCGGTTTAAAAGGTATAGAGGGGCAGTTTGCCTTACAAACTGCTCTTATCTCGCAACAGGATAAGTCAGGTACTTTACATCTAAAGATAGCAACAGACATACCGCAACTTGCCACCAACTCTTCGATTCAAAAATTACAAGAGGGGCTTCAACAATATTTATCACGACCAGTGAAAATTATGATTGAAAAAAGTGAGCAAATTGAAACCGTTGCGCAATTGGAAGCGAAAGACCAGCAAATTGCGCAAACTCAATTAGAAAAGAATCTGACAGTGGATCCTTTTTTAGAGCAGTTAAAGCAAGAAATTGGAGTCAAAGTTATTGAAGGATCTATCAGACCATTGTCTAATGGATGATCGTTAAAAATTCATAGAAAGGAAGAGTGATGATGAAAGGTCAAATAGCGGGCTTGATGAAACAAGCTCAGCTCATGCAAGAGAAGATGAAAAAAGCCCAAGAGGAACTCTCCAGCCTTGAGCTTGTCGGTCAAGCTGCAGGTGGAATGGTTAAAGTAGTCTCAAACGGCAAACATATTATTAAAAGAGTGCAGATTGATCAAAGTGTTATGGATGATCGTGAAATGCTTGAAGACTTACTAGTAACCGCTTTATCAGATGCGCATCAACAAGCCGAAGCAGCTGCAGAGAGTCGTATGTCTGGTGCAACTGCTGGCATGCCGATGCCTCCGGGATTTAAGCTGCCTTTTTGATGAATCAATATCAAGCTACACAACAAGATCAACTTGATGCGCTTCAAAGGCTCATCCTTGCATTGAAGGTGATGCCAGGCATTGGTCCCAAGTCTGCTCAAAGGATGGCCTATTATTTATTGCAACATGATCGCAATGGGGCCTTATCTCTGGGGGTTGCTCTTCAAGAGGCTGTAGAGAAAATTGCTCATTGTTCTCAATGTAATTCTTTTTCGGAATTACATGTTTGCAAAACCTGTAACGATGATCGTCGTGATGGCAGCGTTTTATGTGTTGTTGAAACTCCGTCTGATCAACTGATGGTTGAACAAACAATGGCTTACAAAGGATTGTATTTTGTACTCATGGGACGTTTATCGCCTATGGAAGGTCAGGGACCTAAAGAGTTGCATTTTGATAAATTGATGAATCGTATTTTTTCTCAAGATACACAATTCCCTACTGTTAAAGAAGTTATTCTTGCTACCAACTTCACCAGTGAGGGTGAGGCAACGGCCCACTATCTTGGTGAAATTCTTAAATCCAAGGGTATTTCTGTATCTCGTATAGCTCGCGGTATTCCTGTTGGTGGGGAACTTGAATATGTTGACGCAGGAACATTAGCTCGAGCAATGATGGATCGTAAACCAGTTGGAAGTTAAATCAAATAAAGGGGTATTTGTCTTTTTGGTTAAAAATATATTTTTTAACCATTGAATTTACTTTAAAGTTCAATAAGATTAAGGTAAGTCGTTAAAATTACCCAAGTAGGTCGCTTTTTTAAAATTTAAATAGGTTTTTTACTTCAATGCACTTTTTAGTCTCTAATGATGATGGTTACTTAGCACCAGGCTTATTGGCCTTAGTCAATGCTTTAAAACCGCTTGGCAAAATTACTGTCATTGCTCCCGAGCAAAATCATAGTGGTGCATCGAACTCATTAACACTCTCTAGACCACTTTCAATTCATCGAGTTGCTGGGGGAGAGCGTGATGGCTTTTTGTTTGTTAATGGCACACCGACAGATTGTGTACATATTGCCCTGACAGGCTTTTTAGACGAAATGCCTGACTTTGTGATTTCTGGAATCAACCAAGGTGAGAATATGGGGGAAGATGTTTTATATTCTGGGACGGTTGCTGCAGCTATTGAGGGTGTTATGTTTGGGATTCCTGGGATAGCATTTTCTCAGGTCGATCGTGGATGGGCTCGTATTGAAGATGCGGCTAAGACAGCACATGATATTGTTCGTCACGCAATGGATGGTGGTATGCCAAGCGATAATGGTATGCATGCACCCCTGATTAATGTTAATTTACCGAATCATAGTTATGACTCTTTGAAAGGTTGGCGTGTTACTCGGCTGGGTAATCGTCATCCATCACAACCGGTGATTATTCAGCAAAGCCCTCGTGGAGAACCTATTTATTGGATAGGTCCTGCAGGTGAGGCAAAGGATGCTTCGCAGGGAACTGATTTTGATGCGATTAATCAAGGATACGTTTCACTTACACCCTTACAGCTTAATTTATCTGATGAAAAACGTCGTTTAGATATGTTGGCATCGAATTGGAATAGAGGCTAAGTGACAGTGGTTAAGACGGATAAAGCTTTGGATACAGCCAGACGTCAAATGGCTCAACGCTTGGCTGCGAATGGGATTCATCATCATGAGGTTTTGCAAGCTATGGCGACTGTTCCGCGTCATGCTTTTATTGATCCTGGTTTAGTTTCTCAAGCTTATGAGGATTCATCCTTGCCGATTGGTCGGGAACAAACGATTTCCAAACCTTCAGTTGTCGCAAAAATGATTCAAGCATTAATGCAGGACCAACGCAAAATGGGCAGAGTATTGGAGATTGGGACTGGTTGTGGCTATCAAGCTGCTGTATTGAGCTTATTGTCTGATGAAGTATATTCAGTGGAGCGCATTCGAAGCCTTCATGACAGTGCCCGTGCTAAATTAAGACCTTATCGGATCGCTAATTTACGTTTGATTTATGCAGATGGGATTCGTGGATTACCACAGGCTGCTCCTTTTGATGGGATTATTCTTGCTGCAGCTGGTCTCGGAATTCCTGATCCATTACTTGATCAATTGGCTATTGGTGGAAAATTGATTGCACCAGTAGCTAAAAGTGAAACAGAACAGCAGTTATTATTGATAGAGCGTTTGAGCTCACAACGCTATCAAAGAAGCACTTTAGATGAAGTATTTTTTGTCCCTTTGCAGTCTGGAACGATTTAAATATGCGCTTGAACCTCAGCAAAACAATTCTTGTATTTTGTTCTTTTGGTATCACCTTGTTGATTACTGCATGCGGCTCTGTAACGCCGGCACCAATTAAAGATCAATCAACACCTGTAAATAACTCCAAACCAGTCGTAATCCCTAACTGGTCAGTTGTTAATAGTGATTCTAAATCAACGCCAGTTCCTGCCCCAGCAAAGCCAAAGCCTACAACTTCTCAAACAAAGGCCGCTACAGAAAAATCAAGTTCAGAAAAGCCTGCACCAAAAGTTGCGGATACAACTCCTGCAGTGGTTGCTGATCCAGGTTTTAGAATCGGCAAACCATCTAGTGCACCAGTAGGTGAAAGTTTTAATGGCTCCAGTAATAAAGGTGTCGACTATGCTGGGAAAATGGGAGATCCAGTCAACGCTGCTGCTGATGGGAAAGTTATTTTCTCTGGCAACAGTTTACGCAGTTATGGAAATTTAGTGATTGTTAAACACAATAATAGCTACATCACTATTTATGCCCACAATAGCAAAAATCTTGTTAAAGAGGGTGATACCGTCAAGCGAGGACAGAAGATTGCTGAGATGGGGAACACTGAATCGGAGTCAGTTAAGTTACATTTTGAATTACGTAAAGACAGTAAGCCTATTGACCCTCTAGGTTATTTTGATAATTAAACAAATGAAGACTGTTCTGGTATTTGATATTGAGACAATTCCTGATGCTGATGGACTGCGTCAACTTGGAGAGTATGATTCTGGGCTTTCAGATGCACAAGTTGTCGATCAAGCTATCGCTACACGTGAAGCGAATGGTCAAAGTACTTTTTTCCCACTCTATTTACAAAAAGTTGTTGCTATTTCATGTGTCATGCGCCGTACTACAAAAGATGGTTTACCTCAATTTAAAGTAGGTAGTTTAGGAACTTTACAAAGTACTGAAAAGGAAGTCATTACAGAATTTTTTCAACTTATTGATAAATATACCCCGCAGCTTGTATCGTGGAATGGTGGAGGTTTTGACTTACCAGTTTTAAATTATCGTGCATTAATTCATCGCGTTACTGCTTCTCGATATTGGGAAATGGGAGAGAGTGGTGATTATGACGCTAAAGAATTTAAATATAACAATTACATCAGTCGTTATCACTTAAGGCATCTTGATTTAATGGATTTGTTAGCATTTTTTCAAGGTAAGTCCAATGCTCCACTCGATGCTTTAGCAAAATTATGTGGGTTTCCTGGAAAGATGGGAATGGATGGCTCTCAAGTTTGGCCAGCTTTTAGAGAGGGTCAATTAAATCAGATTCGTGCTTATTGTGAAACTGATGTGGTCAATACCTATTTAATGTACTGTCGCTATCAATTATTTAGGGGTGCATTCACCGAAGAAGAATATCAATTAGAGATTGATTATGTTAAGAGTGAGTTAAAGCAAAAATCATCACAAGAAGACTCAGGTCATTGGCTTGAATACTTGGCTGGATTTACACAATAACCAGTGAGACGTCCTAAACCTAGCCCTCTAGTGGGCATTAAGAAAAAGATTCAAATCCATGCCATGGACTTAGATGCTCAGGGTATCGGTCGTTTGCCTGATGATGACCCAGATAGTCCCAATAAAGTGGTTTTTGTTGCTGGGGCATTACCTACCGAAATCGTTGAATATGAAATTACCCAAGTTAAAAGTAAATTCATGAAAGGTAAATTAAGGGAAGTTGTTCAACCTGCAGTCTACCGAAAAAACCCCCAATGTAAATGGTTTGGTAATTGCGGTGGTTGTACGATGCAACATTTAGACTCTAGGGCGCAATTAGCTTTAAAACAACGAGTTCTAGAAGATGATTTAAAGCATCTTGGTAAGGTTATACCAAAGATTTTATTGAGTCCCATTGCAGGACCTGATTGGCAATACCGCTATCGAGCAAGATTAAGTGTGGTTAATCGTTCTATTAAAAAAGGCACGATTTTGGTTGGGTTCCATGAACCTCAGAACCGATATGTTGCTGATATGACAAGTTGTGAGGTTTTACCAAAAAAGTGGTCAGATCTATTACCTGCTCTTAGAGAAATGGTAATGGAATTATCAATACGTGATAGGGTCCCACAAATTGAATTAGCTATGGGAGATCAGGCTGGGCTTGAGCAGACTGCTATGGTCCTTCGACATTTACTGCCACTGACACTGGAAGATGAGGAGTGTCTTAAGGTATTTTCTAAAAAGCATGCGGTTTGGATTTGGTTGCAAGCCCATGGTCCTGAGAGTGTTAAGCCTTTTTATCCTCAAGAAGGAGAGTTGTTTTATCAACTTCCGGAATTTGGTATCAAAATACCATTTCATCCGACTGATTTCACGCAAGTTAATCACATGATGAATCAAGTATTAGTTGGTAGAGCAATTCGAATACTTGAAATTAATCCTCACGAGAGAGTTCTTGATCTTTTTTGTGGAATTGGTAACTTTACCTTACCCATTGCAACTCTTGCTAGAGAGGTGTGGGGTATTGAAGGTAGTGATGTTTTATGCAAACGTGCTCAGGCCAATGTCCACAGAAATGATATTCAAACTCCTATGCATTTTCGTTGTGTAAATCTATTTGAAGTTACTCTTCAAGATCTTTTAAGTTGGGAAGCTTTTGATAAATGGTTAATTGATCCACCACGAGATGGTGCATTTGCGGTTGTTCAGGCTTTACGAGATGCTAATCTGCAAGGTCAATCACATATTATGCCCAAGCGGATTGTATATGTTTCTTGCAATCCAGCTACATTAGCTCGAGATGCTGGAGTTTTGGTTAACGAGGCCGGATATGAACTTTCACAAGCAGGCATTATGAATATGTTCCCACATACTTCACATGTTGAATCAGTAGCTGTATTTAATCTAAAAAGCACATAAAAAAACACGGGCAATAGCCCGTGTTTTAATGATTAAAAAACTTGATCGATTAATCGCGATCACCACCAACAATACCGAATAGGGCAAGTAAGTTAGTGAAAACGTTGTAGATATCTAAGTAAATAGCCAAAGTTGCCATTACGTAATTTGTTTCACCACCATCCACAATGCGTTTGACATCATAGAGGATGTAAGCGGAGAAAATACCTACTGCAACAACCATAATAGTTAAAGATATTGCTGGGATATGCAAGAAGATATTTGCAACAGACGCCAATATCAACAAGATAACACCGATAAATAAAAATTTACCAAGACCATCTAAGTTTGATTTCGTGGTAGCAGCCCAAGTTGCCATACCAGCAAAAATTAAGCCTGTGGCACCAAATGCCATCATGATGAGTTGTCCACCATTTCTGAACTGTAGCGTATGAGTTAAAAGCCCAGTGAGCATTAATCCCATAAAAAGGGTAAAGCCCAATAGGAGGAGTACACCTGTTCCTGTGTTTTTGTTTTTTTCAATAGCCCAGAAAAAACCAAATGCAACACCCATGAAAACAATCATTCCCATAAATGGACTAGTTTGGAAAAAAGAAAATCCTGTTGATACTCCAATCCAAGCACCCAAGATTGTGGGGATCATTGTTAAAGCTAATAAAGCAAAAGTGTTACGCAGGACACGATTAGTTGCCAGTGCACCAGATAAAGAATTACCTACACTATAACCAAAAGCATT
>DAIQPR010000076.1:0-11122 GCA_036787315.1 Polynucleobacter sp.
AATCTAGCTCAGGCAGATCTTAAAGATCTGTTTGGGGAAGATTTTTCTGCTAAGCAACAAACGATATCTAAGATAGTCGAAGCCCCTCCTGAGTTAGCTTCGACGATTCTTTTTGCCTTACAAGACGAAAATGTTTACATGACACCAAAAAATGAGGTTGTCATTAAAAATCTAAATAATTATCTTGACCCAATTAGTAATACTGAAGTTCGGGTTGATGAATCAAGTCTAGAAACCCCTACCTTTAACAATATTATCCGTTCTGATATTGAGGCTGCAGTCAGTCAATTCAAGCTTCTTTCGAAAGACTACAAGACCCGCTCAGAAGCGATTGAAACACTCTCAAATGATTTAGGCCAAATTCAGCCAAGTTTGGTAAAAAAAGCTTTTGATAATGAAACTGATACAAAGTTGAAAAATCATCTAGAGTCTTTAGATGCGATGCTGAAGTTTAAAGATTCAGATACGAGTACAAAACTTCAATTACTGAAAACATTGAGTCATTCTCAACTTTTATCAGTTGAAAAGTTTTTATTGAGTATTTCTGGGCTTGAAAGTTCCAGTAATTTTTTAGAGCCCGACAAGAGTGTCCGGGTTGCTGCTGAGCTTGCTCTTAAAGATTTTAGGTCACGTAAGTTTCATGCGGAGTTAGTTTCGAATATTTTTACAGGACTTAGCCTTGGTAGTGTATTGCTATTGGCTGCTCTTGGTTTAGCAATCACGTATGGATTGATAGGTGTCATCAATATGGCACATGGTGAATTTTTAATGATTGGTGCGTATGCAACTTTTGTTATACAAACAATATTCAGAAATCATTTAGTCCAGTATCAGGACTTTTATCTCATTTTTGCAGTGCCTTTTTCTTTCCTATGTGCTGGTGCATTTGGATTGCTCTTGGAGAAAATTGTATTACGCCATTTATATGGACGACCTTTAGAAACATTATTAGCTACCTTTGGAGTAAGTTTATTAATAATGCAAACGGTTCGAGTCATATTTGGTGCGCAAAATGTTGAAGTAGGGAATCCTACTTGGATGAGTGGATCCTTTTCTCCTTTGCAAGATTTTTTCCCTGGTTTGTTGATACCTTATAACAGGTTAATTATTTTTTTCTTTGCTTTATCGGTTGTAGTTATAACGTGGGTAGTTTTGAACAAAACAAGAATGGGATTATTTGTAAGGGCGGTTACCCAAAATCGAGCTATGGCTAGTTGTGTAGGGGTAAAGACTAGAAAAGTAGATAGTTATGCATTTGCTTTTGGAGCAGGGATAGCTGGACTTGGTGGTTGTGCGTTATCGCAAATTGGTAATGTCGGACCAGATTTAGGTCAGTCTTACATTATTGATTCATTTATGGTGGTGGTGTTGGGTGGCGTAGGTCAATTAGCTGGAACCATTATTGGGTCATTTGGATTAGGTGTTTTGAGTAAGTTTAGTGAGCCTTTCATAGGTGCAGTGCTTACAAAAATTGCGGTTTTAGTCATTATTATTTTGTTTATTCAGAAAAGACCCCAAGGTATGTTTGCGCTTAAGGGTAGAAGTTCAGAAGGATAATGATGAGCGACTTTCAATTAAATATTCCTTCTAAACAAAGCATTCTTTCCAAGCAGTGGTGGCAAGTTTTGATTGCTATTGTTGTATTTGTTTATCTGCTAGTTCCTTTATGTGCCCTCTATGTACCTGAGGGAAGTTTTTTTCACTTATCAGCATACTCTTTGACTTTATTCGGAAAGATTATGTGTTATGCCCTGGCTGCTTTGGCCTTAGATTTGGTTTGGGGTTATTGTGGCATCTTGAGCTTAGGACATAGTTTGTTTTTTGCTCTTGGTGGATACATCATGGGTATGTATCTTATGCGTTCTATCGGAACCGAAGGAGTTTATCACTCTGAGTTACCTGATTTTATGGTTTTCTTAGATTGGAAAAAGTTACCTTGGTTTTGGGAGGGTACTAATCATTTTGCCTGGGTCTTATTTTTAATATTGGTTTTACCTGGATTATTTGCATTTATATTTGGATTTTTTGCTTTCAGGTCGAGGATTAAGGGTGTGTACTTATCCATCATTACACAAGCCTTAACGTATGCGTCGATGCTACTCTTTTTTAGAAATGAAACTGGTTTTGGCGGTAATAACGGCTTTACTGACTTTAAAAGAATTCTAGGTTTTTCTATTACAAACTCAAACACAAGAGTTGTATTGTTTTTATTTAGTTTTACTGCCCTTGTTTTAGGATTTATTGCTTGTAGAAGAATTGTGCAATCAAAGTTAGGGCGAGTAACAATGGCTATTAGAGATGCTGAAAATAGAGTCATGTTCTCTGGCTATGATCCTTTAGGATATAAGTTATTTATTTGGACTTTTTCCGCATTCTTATGCGGTATTGCAGGGGCTTTGTATGTTCCACAGGTAGGTATTATTAATCCAGGAGAGATGTCTCCCGGAAACTCAATTGAGTTAGCGATTTGGGTCGCAGTAGGTGGTCGTGCAACCTTAATCGGTCCAATTATTGGAGCATTTTTTGTGAATGGTACTAAGACAATTTTTACCGCATTAGCCCCTGAGTATTGGCTCTTTATTCTAGGAGGTCTTTTCGTATTGGTTACTTTGTTTATACCTAATGGTGTTGTAGGTTTAATTAAAGATTATTTTTACAAGAAAAAACAAAAATGAATCTGCCAAATCTTATACCCAAAAAATCGCAACTATCTGAATCTCGTTCTGGCTCAAAGGGAAGTTTTGGTCATTTTCTTGAGAAGGGAAAGATTGATCTCTCTCATGGTGAGATGCTTTATATCGAAGATTTAGAAGTTTCTTTTGATGGATTTAAAGCAATTAGAGGTTTAAATTTAGATATTCGGGTAGGAGAGTTGCGCTGTATTATTGGCCCCAATGGAGCTGGTAAAACAACCATGATGGATGTCATTACAGGCAAGACTGGGCCTCGAAATGCTGATGTTAAGGGTAGGGTATTTTTAGGACAAACTATCGATTTGTTGAAATTAAATGAACCTCAAATTGCGCAGATAGGTATTGGACGTAAATTTCAAAAGCCAACAGTTTTTGAAAACTTAAAAGTATGGGAAAACTTTGAATTAGCAAGAAAGACGGATAAGTCTTGGTATTTATCTTTGAATGCGAGTTTAGATGAAAGTGCTAAGGATTTAATTGCTCAAACAATTCAAAAAGTTGGTTTAGAGGAACAGGCTTTTGAAGATGCAGGTTTACTCTCTCACGGTCAAAAGCAACGTTTAGAAATTGGAATGTTATTGATGCAACAACCAGAGCTTCTTCTATTAGATGAGCCTGCTGCAGGTATGACAGATGAAGAAACAATGCAACTTGCTGATTTATTGAATTCTTTAAGAGGAACTTGTTCCATTATTGTTGTTGAACATGATATGGAGTTTGTCGCGGCTTTATCAGGTAACGATGGAATAGTTACTGTCCTTGCTGAGGGAAGTGTTTTATCTGAGGGGACAATGCAACAGATTAAAAATGATCCCAAAGTAATTGAGTCTTACTTAGGTAGATAAGGCTATGTTAAAAGTTAAAAATGTAAATCAATACTACAGTGGTAGTCATATTTTAAGAGATGTCTCTTTTGAGGTTCCTCAAGGTACACTTACAGTATTAATGGGGCGAAATGGTGTAGGTAAAACCACAATGGTCAAATCACTTATGGGCCTTGTTCCGATTCGCTCTGGGGATATAGAGTTCAATGGGGAATTGATCCAGTCTCTAGCCCCTTACGAAAGAGTATCAAAAGGTATTGCTTATGTTCCACAAGGTCGAGAAATTTTCCCTAGATTAACTGTTGAAGAAAATCTATTGATTGGTGCTGCATCACTTAAAGCGCCTAAAAAAGTACCTGATTATATTTTTGATATTTTTCCAGTTCTTAAAGAGATGTCCTCTAGAAATGGTGGCGATTTATCTGGTGGTCAACAACAACAGTTAGCGATTGGTCGAGCTTTAATGAGTCAGCCTAAAATGATCATATTAGATGAGCCAACAGAGGGTATTCAGCCGAATATTATTCAACAAATTGGTACAACCTTGGTTAAGCTTGTTAAAGAGCAAGGGATTACAATATTGTTAATAGAACAATATTTGGACTTTATCAAAGAAGTTGCTGATAAGTATGTTGTTATGAGTAGAGGTGAAATTGTCGCTCAAGGAGATGGCGCAAATATAGTCAGTGACGGTGTTGCTAATCTAGTTTCAGTTTAACAATGCTAGATCTACTAAATCATTGGTAGATATGAAAATTATTTTTAACGAACCTAATCAATTAACTTCAAGTCTTGAAGGTCCTAAAAAAAGTTGGCAAGCATCTTTGTTTTTAGATTTTGAAAAATCTTCCGTCAATAGTAAAACGATTCTTAGAAACAAAAGTCACTATGGTCCTTTGCTGGTTCAAAAAACTTTATACCCAGAGAATAATGATGTTTGTCATGCGGTCATTTTGCATCCACCTGCTGGGATAGCGGGTGGCGATCATTTAAATATTCAAATTCAACAAGCAAAAGATACACAAGTTGTCATTACTAATCCTGGCGCCACAAAGTGGTACAAAGCAAATGGATTGACGTCATCGCAATCTATTACTATTGCTCTGGAGGATGGTGCATACCTTGATTTTTTACCTCAAGAAAATATTTTCTTTGACGATACAAATGCGCGTACTTATTTGAAGATGAATTTAACAAATGCATCTTCAATGATTGGTTGGGATATATCGCAGTTTGGAAGAGGGGTTTCTGGAGAGGCTTGGAAGAGTTCGAATTATCATTCAGAAATTCAATTCTATTTGAATAATCGTCTCATGTGGGTCGAGAATAATCAAATAACGTCTCCAGATTCTGATACTCCAGTGCAATGTCTTCTTGATCAAAAACGTGTAATGGGTGTCATGTGGTTAAGTAGTCAAAATGCTAATCAAGAAGTCCTTGATGCAATTTCTGTGGCACTTCCTTGGACAGATCAATTACGTTGTGGTGCAACAAAAATCGAGTTATCCTCAGAATATGGGATTATTTTGATACGTGGGATATCTGATGAGGTAGAGTCTTTAAAAAATTGTTTTATTGATATTTGGCTTAGCCATCGATTCTCTATTTCAGGGATTGATGCAAAAGAGTTAAGATTGTGGAAAACTTAAATTCAAAAAGGTATATAAATGGAATTAACCCCACGAGAAAAAGATAAGTTATTAATTTTTACAGCTGCTTTAGTTGCTGAGAGGCGAAAAGCTAGAGGTCTTAAATTAAATTATCCTGAGGCTGTTGCTTTTATTTCAGCGGCTATTATGGAAGGTGCTAGGGATGGTAAGAGTGTTGCGGAATTGATGAGTTATGGAACAAGTATTCTCAAGGCTAGTGATGTCTTAGAAGGTATTCCTGAGATGATTCCAGAAATTCAAATAGAAGCGACTTTTCCAGATGGTACAAAATTAGTCACTGTTCATCAGCCAATTCAATAAAAGGAATTATTATGAAAAAATCTTTATTTTTGTTAGCAATATTCTTTTCAACAAATGTATTTCCGCATCCAGGGCATACGGATACTTTTTTAAGTGCTGTGATGCATCCATTGTTAGGTTGGGATCATTTGTTAACTATGCTTATTGTTGGTGTTATGGCCAGTCTATTGTCAGGCAAGAGAGGTTTGTTTTTACCGGTACTATTTGTTACCTTCTTTAGTGTGTCTGCGCTGATTGCTATGCAATTTAATCTTAGTGAAGGCCAATTTTTAATTCTTGAACGCTTGTTGTTAATAGGAATGATTGCGCTACCTGTAGTTCATTTTATGTTAAGAAGACTTCAACCATGGGTTATCTTTATTGCTATCGCTCTTATTGGGGGACTTCATGGGTTTACGCATGGTTTAGAAGTCAACGTATATTCAAATTATGCTTTATTGGGTTTGATTTTAAGTACAGCATTTATTCACTTCATTGGATATGTTTCAGGCAGTTATTTTAAAAACAGGTCCCAATGGTTATTAAAAGGCTTAACAGTTGGAACAGGTCTTTTAGGCTTTATTGGACTAGCACAAACATTTTAGGGCTGAATATGCAACCAGGTGAAATTAGAGTTGTTGATGGTGAAATTGAGATCAATGTAGGTAGAAAAACTATTAGTCTTGTTGTTTCTAATTCAGGTGATAGACCAATACAAGTAGGATCACATTTTCATTTCTATGAGGTAAATCAAGCTCTCATTTTTGATCGTGAACTTTCTAGGGGGTATCGTCTGAACATCTCATCTGGAACAGCAATTAGATTTGAACCAGGACAACAAAAGACAATTGAATTAGTTGAGTTGGCTGGAGATAAAACTGTTTATGGGTTCAATGGATTAGTCATGGGAAGACTTTAACTCAGTCTTTGTTGAATGTTC
This sequence comes from Polynucleobacter sp., assembly GCA_036787315.1. Taxonomy (GTDB): domain Bacteria; phylum Pseudomonadota; class Gammaproteobacteria; order Burkholderiales; family Burkholderiaceae; genus Polynucleobacter. The sequence goes on from DAIQPR010000076.1 coordinate 6,407, forward strand.
ATTAAATCACTTTAATTTAATCCATAGGAAATCTTCATGGTAACAATATCAAGAAAAGCATATGCAGAAATGTTTGGACCAACAGTCGGGGATCAAATACGATTGGCCGATACTGATTTATGGGTTCATGTTGAAAAAGATTTAACCACCTATGGTGAAGAAGTTAAATTTGGTGGTGGCAAAGTGATTCGTGATGGTATGGGTCAAAGTCAAAGAATGAGTGCTGATTGTGTAGACACTGTCATCACAAATGCTGTGATTATTGATCATTGGGGCATCATTAAGGCTGATATTGGAATCAAAAATGGTTTTATCTCAGGAATTGGAAAAGCAGGTAACCCCGATATTCAATCTGCAGTCAATATTGTTATTGGACCGGGTACTGAAGTAATTGCTGGTGAGGGAATGATAGTCACTGCTGGTGGAATTGACTCGCATATACACTTTATTTGTCCCCAGCAAATTGATGATGCATTAATGAGTGGGGTAACAACCATGATTGGTGGAGGGACTGGGCCTGCAACCGGAACTTTTGCTACTACTTGTACTCCAGGTCCATGGCATATTCATAGCATGCTCAGTGCGGCAGAAGCATTTCCAATGAATTTAGGTTTTCTTGGAAAAGGAAATGCAAGTTTACCGGGTCCTCTTGAAGAGCAAGTTACTGCTGGAGTCATGGGTTTAAAGCTACACGAGGATTGGGGAACAACTCCTGCGGCGATTGACTGTTGTTTGTCAGTTGCTGAAAAAATGGATATTCAAGTAGCAATTCATACAGATACCTTAAACGAGTCTGGGTTTGTTGAAGCGACAATTGCTGCATTTAAAGATAGAACGATTCATACCTTCCATACAGAAGGTGCTGGTGGTGGTCATGCCCCAGATATTATTCGAGCAGCAGGTTTGCCGAATGTATTACCATCATCGACGAATCCTACTATGCCCTTTACCGTCAATACTATTGATGAGCATTTAGACATGTTGATGGTATGTCACCATTTAGATCCTGCGATTGCTGAAGATATTGCCTTTGCCGAAAGTAGAATTAGGCGTGAAACAATTGCTGCTGAAGATATTCTGCATGACTTAGGTGCTTTTTCAATGATGAGCTCAGATAGTCAGGCGATGGGTAGAGTTGGCGAAGTTATCATTAGAACTTGGCAAACAGCTCATAAGATGAAGGCTCAACGTGGAAGTTTGGAAGGCGATCATCAAACTGATAATGCTAGAGTAAAAAGATATATTGCCAAATACACCATCAATCCTGCGATAACGCATGGCGTCTCTCATATTGTTGGTTCCGTAGAAAAAGGAAAATTAGCTGATTTGGTGGTTTGGAAGCCTGCCTTTTTTGGTGTTAAGCCAAGCTTGATTTTAAAAGGCGGAATGATTGCTGCAGCAGCAATGGGCGATCCAAATGCTTCGATTCCAACACCGCAACCTGTTCACTATAGACCCATGTTTGGGTCATTCGGAGGTGGCTTAAAGACCTCTTTAACATTTGTTTCTCAAGCCGCTTTGGACAATCCAATGATTCAATCTTTGGGGCTTAAAAAGCGCTTGGAACCAGTTAGCTCCACGAGAAATATTAAAAAAGCAGACATGATTCATAATCATTGGCAACCTAAGATCTCAGTAGATCCACAAACATATGAAGTCTTGGCTGATGGTATGAGTCTTGTTTGTGAGCCTGCTAAGGTTTTGCCTATGGCGCAAAGATACTTTTTGTTTTGAAAATGCGTCAAATTAATAAAAATTTAGGTAAGACAAAAATTGCCAACGCATTATTAAGAAATATTGATTCTGTAAAACTGCCTTTTTTACAGAGAAGCAAAAGTAGGCAATTAGCTATCTTACAAAATGGTGAAGAGGTCACGATTATTCTTAATCGAGGAAGTGTGATGCGTGGCGGTGATATTTTGGTTGATGAGAATGGTAAATTTATCAAAGTTGTTGCAGCTGATGAACAATTATTAAGAGTTACAGCCAAAAATACCTTTGATTTAATTCGTGCTGCATATCACTTAGGTAACCGACATATTCCTATTGAAGTTCATGCAGACTATTTACAGCTTGAATTTGATCCAGTGTTAAGAGACATGTTAAACAATTTGGGTGTTATGGTAACTGAGGAGTTACATCCTTTTGAGCCTGAACATGGTGCTTATGGTGGCGGACATAAACATGGTCATGATCATACCTTTGCAGAAGATTATGCTATTGCTCAAAAAGTTTTTCATGAGCATGACCATAACCATAATCACAATCATGATCATGCTTCACATCAACATCACAAGTCTTAGCCTTCTCTAAACTTGTAAAAATATGAATGCATCTCAACTTTCAGCTTTATTACATCTTGCTTCACCTGCATTACCAATTGGGGGATTTAGTTACTCTCAGGGTTTGGAGGCCGCAGTTTTTCATGGTTTAATTCACGATGCTACTTCAGCTCAAACTTGGATCAAGGAACATTTAACAAATGTAGTGACCAAGGCAGAAGCGATCATTTGGCTTTATCAATTTGAAGCTTGGAATAAAGGTGATTTAGAAATTGTTTGTCACTGGAATGAATGGTTTTGGGCAAGTAGAGAGACAAATGAATTCAGAAAAGAAACCGAGCAAATGGGGTGGTCTTTATTGAAATTAATTAAAGATTTGGGTCTTGGTAAAGCTGAAGACTTAGAAATGATGCAATCATTAAAACCTATTACGCTTCCTTGTGTACATGCTTATATATGTAACTATCAAAAAATAGAGGCCATTGATGGGCTGCATGCTTACTTATTTTCTTGGTTAGAAAATCAAGTAATGGCGGCGATTAAAATTATTCCATTGGGCCAAGTAGCTGGTCAAAAAATATTAATTGAAATTAGTAAAACGATTTCGTCTCTTTTAAAAGATTTAGTTGAAAATTCGCAGTCGTCCCAATTTCAGTTAAATACTTTTTCTCCTCAGTTGAGTATTCTTTCTAGTAGACATGAAACTCAATATTCTCGATTATTTCGTTCATAAAAGATAACTATGCGTACAAAAAAACTTCCCCCATTAAGAATAGGTGTTGGTGGTCCTGTTGGTTCAGGCAAAACAACTTTACTTGAAATGCTTTGTAAGCAAATGAGTAAAGACTACGATATTGTTGCTATTACTAATGACATATATACTAAGGAGGACCAGCGATTACTCACCATTTCAGGAGCTCTTCCAGCAGAGCGCATTATGGGAGTAGAAACTGGTGGGTGTCCTCACACAGCTATCCGAGAAGATGCATCAATTAATCTTGAAGCCGTTGATCGCATGGTTGAAAAGTTTCCTAACGTCGACATCATATTTATCGAATCTGGTGGAGATAATTTAGCGGCGACTTTTAGTCCTGAATTATCAGATTGGACTATTTATGTAATTGATGTAGCTGGTGGAGAAAAGATTCCAAGAAAGGGTGGTCCTGGAATTACGAAGTCAGATTTACTCGTCATTAATAAAATTGATCTAGCTCCTTTAGTAGGTGCAAATCTAGAAATAATGGAATCAGATACACTTCGGATGAGATCTGATAAACCCTATGTGATGACGAATTTAAAGACATTAGAGGGTGTTAGTCAAATCATTAGCATGATAGAGAAACACGGCTCTTTTTCGATTGAAAAATAATTTATAGCAAAACAAGCAATCAAATTTATGTTTTAGTTTGACTTGGTGCTCTACTATATTCATTATTTTCTATAACTAGACGATTAAGTAACTTCATGAAAGTTTTTTGATCATTGGCACTCAAGGGAGAAAGAATTCTTTCTTGAGCATTTAACATGAGTGGTGTTGCGCTGTGCAATATAGATTTGCCTTCTTCAGTCAGCACTAAAAGACGCACACGTCTATCAAATTCAGATGCATGACGATCTACAAGACCCCTGAGTTCTAAGCGATCGATTACCCCGCCAGTTGTAGATGTATCTAATCCAATGATGTTGGCTAATGTTTTCTGGTCAAGTTTAGGTTGTTGATAAATCGCTTGCAAAGCCGCAAATTGAATTGGTGTTAGTCCAAAAGCCTCCATTTCCAGCATAAAAATTCCAACAGCTATTTGATTTAAGCGGCGTATTAAGTGACCTGGAAGATTTTGTAGGTCTGTATTGATTTCTTGATTAATTTCTTTGGGCATATAAAAGCTTTTTTGGTTAAAACGAAGTTTTCCAATTATATGTCTGTGCTCATAATAACTATACAAATAATAAGTGCACTTATATTAAGTGTAAGTGAGTTCTCTTAAATTAGGAAATTTTTATCTTAACAATAGAGAAGGTAATGACCTAAAAACTTACTTATCTGCTATATATTGTATACTTTGTCTTACGTAAATTTGTAATTATTTCTGTATTTAATACACCTTTTTAACCAATCCATATTCTATATTTTTGAAAATGAATGGAGATAAAATCGGGAAATAATAGATTGATAGAATCAATCAAAGTAAAAAATTAAAAATATTTTTTTGAGGGACAATAGTGGAAAACGAACTGATTAAAGGGATAAGATTCGCCACTGAAAGTCTGTTCCCAATTATGAGCATCATAAGTTTGGTTTTTGCTTTTATATTGCACAAATTATTTTCGCAAATCAAAGACGCATCGATAGATATTTGGATTAAAGGTTGTTTTTGTTTTTCCTTCGGAGTCTTTTTCGTTGCCCTAAGAAGTATTTTTCCCCTTTATTTGGGAT
>DAIQPR010000223.1:0-2505 GCA_036787315.1 Polynucleobacter sp.
GTATTACGTAAAACTGGTTTAATTGAATAATTCTTTTAGGAAAACATGCGTATCGACACCAAAGTTGTGACTAGAAATATTACTTTTAGTTCTTTAATTCTTAGTTTCTTTTTAATATCTTGTTCTTCAACCTTCAATGGTGAGGCAATAGATTACAAATCTCAAGGTGAGAAGAAGATCCCTAATTTAGCGATTCCGCCAGATTTAGCAACTTCCAATCCTGAAAAGCGTTATGCAGTGGCTGATGGAACTGCAACTTTGTCCCAATATAACTCTGCAACTTCTAATGCCAAAAAAGAGGAGGTTAAGACGCAAGTTACTCCTGCTCAAGCTGGTATTCGAGTTGAAAAAGACGGTCAAAAGCGTTGGTTAGTCGTTAGCAAGCCAGCTGCAGACATTTATCCTAAAGTTAAATCTTTCTGGGAAGACAATGGCTTTTTATTAGTAACTGATTCTCCAGCCACTGGAATCATGGAAACCGATTGGGCAGAAAACCGTGCCAAGATTCCGCAGGATATGATTCGTCGTTTCTTAGGAAATGCATTAGACAGTATTTATTCAACAGGTGAGAGAGATAAATTTCGTACACGTTTAGAAAAAGCTTCTGGTTCTAACAATGTTGCTGAGACTGAAATTTATGTAACGCATCGTGGTGCTGAAGAAAAGTTGGTTGGAACAAGTTCAGTACAAACTGATTCCTCGATGTGGACTGCACGTCCATCTGATCCAGAGTTAGAAGCAGAAATGCTTGCAAGAATGATGGTTTATTTAGGAACCAGTTATGAAAGCGCGAAGGCTGAACTAGCCAAGACTACTGGTACAAATACGCAACGTGCATCTAGAGTGACTGAGGTAGCTGATGCTGGCAAACTCACTATTAACCAGGGATTTGATAAAACATGGCGTGAAGTTGGTTTAGCCTTAGATCGTTCTAATTTCACAGTAGAAGATCGTGATAGATCAAAAGGTGTTTACTATGTAAGGTTTGTCAATTCAAAAGATACTGAGCCTGAAGCAAAAGGAAATTGGTTCTCTAATCTTTTCAAATCATCGAAAGCAGAACAGATCAGAAAAGCTAAGCGTTATCAAGTTGTAGTGAAGGGTGATAATGCCTCAAGCATAGTAACTGCCCTAGAAGAAAATGGAGAGATTGTAAAGGGTGATGTAGACATACAGATCCTTAAAATTATTGATGGACAAGTAAGTTACTAAGATTGTTAAATTACATTGTTGAGGTTTAAGATAGGGGGTTGAGGAATCAACCCCCTTTTATCTTTTGGATAAGGATAATTATGTTGATCCATTTTAAGAAATTGAACAAATTGGATTTATATTTAGGTACATGCGAATTCTTATTCTGAAACCTCAAATTAAATTCTTTTTTGCTATTTGTTTTCTATTATTTGGCAATACTCTTGTTCATGCGCAGTCTAGTTCTGCTAGTCAACCAATTAAACTATTAGTAGGATCTGTGCCGGGTGCTTCAAGTGACACTTATGCAAGAATTATTGCAGAACCACTTGGAAAGCTTTTGGGTAAAAACATCATTATTGAAAATAAATCAGGAGCTAGTGGAGTCATTGCTACTGGTAATTTAATCAGCTTACCTGCTGATGGAAATACCATGCAGTTAATTTATACACCCCATACCTTGAGTCCTTACCTTTTTAATAAATTACAGTATGACCCTATCAAAGATGTAAAAGGGGTCAGCATGTTACTTACATCGCCACTTGTTCTAGTCGTTGGAGGGGCTTCCAATATTACAAGTTATCAAGATTTAACTGAGTTGAGTAAGAAGCGTGTTCTCAACTATGGATCAGCTGGCGTGGGGAGTGGTGGGCATTTAACTGGTGAAATGTTACGCATGGAAACAAAATGGAAATTAACGCATATTCCATTTCGGGGAGCTGCCCCAGCCGCTGCGGCTGTTGTTGCGGGTGATGTTGATTTTGCATTTATAGCTCAAATTACTGCGAAAGAATTAGCTGCAGCCAATAAATTACGAATCTTAGGTGTTACAAGCAAGTCACATTCCCCCATATTGCCTGAAGTGCCAACCATGCATGAATTAGGATTTAAAAATCTTGAATTTCTCAATTGGTTTGGACTCATCGTATCTGCAAAAACACCTCCCAAAACGATTCAAAAACTCAACCAAGCTGTTGTTGAGGTATTACAGCAAAATGATGTTCGAAAAAAATTAACTGCTGATGGGTCTGAAATAATTGGTAATCAGTCTGAGCAATTTACGCAATTCTTGATAGCAGATTCAAAGAAATGGGCTGAGATCATTCCGCAGATGGAGTTAAAAGGAGACTGACATGACTGACCAAAAAAAAATATTGAACAGTAAAGGGCCCTTAGATGGGGTTACTGTGATTGATCTTTCATCCGTTGTGGTTGGGCCAGTTTGTTCATTGACATTAGCCGATCATGGCGCTGAGGTGATTAAGATTGAATCGATTGAAGGTGATTTAATGCGCAAGCTCGGTGGGGGCGCGA
>DAIQPR010000077.1:0-10911 GCA_036787315.1 Polynucleobacter sp.
CACGCTGCTCAGAAAGAAAAAACTTCTTGCATCATGGGCGGCAACCACAGAAGATCTTAGTGTCCCAGTTAGAGATTATCGAAGATGATAAGCAATAGCCCAATAAATCAAACACTACCAAAAATTCTTGAGTGCACGCTCAGAGATGGTGCGTATGTTGTTGATTTTAAATTTACAAAAGATGAAGCATTTGTAATTGCGGAGAGATTAGATTCTTTGGGCTTCCCATTGATAGAAGTAGGTCATGGCCTAGGGCTAGGAGCATCAGCCAAAGGACTGGGTCATGCTTCAGCTAGCGATCTTGAATACATGCAGTCAGCCCAAGCAGCGGTAAAACAATCCAAATGGGGGATGTTCTGCATACCAGGAATTGCAAGTCTTGAGGATATTGATCTTGCTGCTAGTCAGGGTATGGGGTTTGTTCGTGTTGGTACAGAGGTTGGCGATGTAGAGAATGGTTTGCCCTATATAGAAAGAGCGATGCAGCATGGAATTGAAGTATATTGTAATTTGATGAAATCCTATGTTGTGCCACCTCAAGGTTTTGCAAGGCAGGCGGATAAATGTTTTAACTACGGCGCATCTGTTGTATATCTTGTTGATAGTGCCGGTGGTATGCTGCCAAAAGAAATCTTGGAATATCACGGTGCAATCTTAGACTTGCGCCCAAGCGCTTCATTAGGTTTCCATGGTCATAATAACCTCGGCCTAGCCGTAGCTAATTCTTTACTGTGTGCCGAGCTAGGATTCGATATCATTGACACATCACTGCAGGGGTTAGGTCGATCAGCAGGGAATACTCCATCAAGCCAATTCATTTCAGCTTTAATCCGATCCGGTTTCAATGTTTTCTACGATGTTGTCGACGTCATGCAGGCCGGTGAAGAACTAACTCGTCATTTAATTATAAAAAAGGGGTATGATACTTTTGATATGACGGCAGGGCTTGCTCTATTTCACTCTGGGCACTTTGAAAAAGTATCAAAAGTGGCTGAATTTCATCAAATTGATGCGCGAAGACTTATTATCGAGCTTTGTAAGCTTGATAAAATTAATGCGTCCTCAGAGCATCTGGAAATAGCAGCTCAGAAAGTTAAGCTCCAAACCAGGAATTCTAACGATATAGTGAATAATTTGTCCTAAGGAATTATTGTTAGAATTTATTTATTATTCTGTGCTGGTCGCCATTTTTGAATGCGGTTTCCAGACAATGTTTCTGTTGTGAATAGGTTGCCAAAATCGTCTACAGCCACGCTGTGAACTTTATGAAATTGACCAGCTTGTCGTCCCGGTCTCCCAGCAGTAAAAGCGACTTGACCATTGTCTCGACGTATAACTCGCATTTCGTCGTTCGCTCCGTCAACAACGATAATGAATTCTTGAGATGACTTCGGCCAAAAATCAATATCCCAAACTGACCCTTGTCCTTTTGGACCATATGTATCTGGTTCGTTAATATACTGCTTGACAAAGTGTCCTTCTTTATCAAAAACTTGAAGCCTATTATTGCCTCTATCGCATACATATAGGAAGCCATCTTTAGACATAACGATGCAATGAACCGGATTAGAGAATTGCGGGGAGTCTAATACAAAATCTCTATATGGAAGATCTGTTGGCAGACTTCCATAAGCACCCCACATTCTTTTAAAATCCCCAGTTTTAGAGTCAAAAACAATTATCCTATGGTTGGAATAGCCATCAGAAATATAAACTTCCCGAAGCTGTTCATCGACTGCAATATCAGAGGGTCGAGCCATCTGCGTAATGTCTAAACTTCCCTTCCCCGGCCCTGAATGACCATATTGTCTTATAAATTTACCGTTTCTTTCGAAGTGTAATACCATTCCATCATTTATTCCGTTTCCGCTTAACCATACGGTATTTTCATTGTCGACGAAGATACCATGTTCTCTTGATGGCCATTCGAAACCTTCAGATTGACCGCCCCATCCTTGAACCACATTGCCTTCCTGATCGAACTCTAGAATTGGAGGCGCTGGCACACAACATTTCGTCCTGCGCTCCCAACTAGTTACTCCTTTTTGATCATCAGGAATTGATCTTGGTCGATTACTGATCCAGATATGATTTTGAGAGTCAACAGCAACGCCATCTATCTCACCCAGTACCCATTTATTTGGTAGAGTCTTGGGCCAATTTGCATCAATTTCAAATGCTGGATCAGACGCAGCTGATGGATATGAAGATAACAAAATCACTGATAAAATAAATACAGGAATATATCCTTTTATCATTATCATCTCTTTGATTCACCAGGTATGAAGTTGTTTCTTTATCTAAATATACTAAAAATTGGCATAATAGAAGGGATAGAAATGGCGCTTAGTATGGTCGTTGATGTTACAAGGGTTGCTGCTAACTTTTCATTTGTGCGATACCGAATAGCATAGGCTATAATGGAATTAGCTGATGGCATAGCTGCCAGTATAAATGATGTTTGTGTATACCTAATGCTTTGTCCGAATGCTTCATCAAGCCAGTAGACACAAACGGGCTCGGCTAGCAAAATTAGAATGCTACATGATAGAATTAATAAAGCATCTCTTTTAAAATTAATCCATTCAAGCGCGAGTGCGTTCAGTAGAGCTACCATAAATACCAAAGTAATTCCGGCATAGTTTAAGCTGTTAAAAAAAGGCGTTATAAGAAAACCAGAAGTTGGGCTGCCTGATAATCCCCATAGTAATCCAATAACAATCGCAATAATAGACGGTGAAAACACTATCTGTTCAACAATCGTCATAGCGTTGAGCTTGGTATTTTCATCCTCGCTAAAGTATATAGATATTGCTGGCATACCTACATACGCAGGAATTCCAACAGCTAGCTGGCTTATCAATAAGCCGGTAGCTACAGATTGTGAGTCGCCATAAAATATAGCAGTCAGGAATGCGCTGCCCAGGATTGCGGTAGAGCCAAAAGTAGAACATAAAATAAATACAGCCAGTGAGGGCCTATTTAGTTTCAGTATGTATCTTCCAAGTAAATAAGAAATAGAGCCAATGATTGTTTCAGAAAATATTAAATAGGTAGATGCCCATATTATCTCCTGGCTTAAATGTATAAACGGAAGTTTTCCAAGTAATAAACACGGTAAGACGAAGTCTATCGTAAGTCTGGCTATGGCTGGGGCTTCAGATTTGTTCACTAGGCCTTTGATGCGTAGTAATACAAGCAAGGCTAACAAGAAAACAAAGCTTGCGGTAAAACTAAGGGCATTGTGATAAAGGCTCATTTCCATGCTCACTATTTTAGCTCAATTTAATATCTCAATGAGCTTAATTTAACAACATAGTAATACTTCTGATTTGTTATTTTAATAAAATAACTACAAAGAAATTTATCTCAACACAATGTAGTCAAATCCCACTTCAATTGCTACTTCGTAATTTTTAATAATATTTCAGACTGATTTTTGTCTATTTAAAGTTTTTATACCAAAGAACAGTTTAGGTAATCATCACAATCGACCAAATATGGTAACTTCATATAATTAAATTTATGATTCAAATTACTAAATCTACTCAATAAAAATCTGGGTATCCTAGTATCTTCTTGGCAAGATATTTGTTTATTGTAAATTTCACAAATTTCTTAAGAAGCAATACATACAAGGATATTTCCATTTCATAAATATTACTTAAAACCATATAAGACCGCAGGATTAGTCACAAGTATCTTTTCTCGAATTGTTGAACTTGGTGTCCAAAGAGCAATTTGATCCATCATTATTGCATCATCTGGCTTTTCATTTGCTTTTTTACTTGCATGAGGCCAGTCCGTTCCCCAAATAACCCGCTCGGGAGCAATTTCTATGTAATTCTTAGCAACAATGGCAGTATCGCTAAAGTCTAGTTTCTTGCTTGTGATGTATTCCCCAGTTAATTTCATCCATGTATTTCCGGAGCTTAATAGATCAGCATACATCTTGAATGATGCGTGACCAATGCCTGCGGGTTGGGGAGGCTGACCTAGATGATCAAATACTATTTTACTCGTCATCTTCCTGAAAATATCTATATGGGCTAAGTTTTTCTCCCCTGTGCCATTCACTTGAATATGCCATCCAAGTGGTGCAATGCGTTGTGATAATGGTAGCATCATTTCCGCAGTAATGCCCACTGGGAAGCTGAGATTAAATCTGATGCCCCTAACGCCTAAGGTATGAAGCCTCTCAAGCTCTTTATCAGTAACGTTAATATCAACTACACATACGCCTCGAGAGTTATTACCCATCTCATGAAGTGAGTCTACCAAGAGAGAATTGTCAGTTCCATAGGCAGATGGTTGAACAATAACATTACGCTGCAATCCGAGCCTTCTTTGAAGTAGGCGATAGTCAGAAGTGCTTGCATTAGCCGGCAGAAGCGTTGCAGCTTTATCTACAGGATATTTATCATTAAAAATGTGGTGGTGGCAGTCGCAGGCTAGTACAGGTATTGCAAAGTTTGGTATTTCATTACCAGTTGAGAATGGGGCTGAGGTTGGAATTGGCTTTGTGTAAGCCTGGCTAGTATTTGCTGAAGAGTATTCATTCAACACGCCTAATGCTGCCGTTGCCCCAAAAGACTTGAGAAGTCTACGGCGAGTATGTGATAAATTATTATTCATAGTTCCTCTTAAAATTTAGATTTTTTGTTTTTTCATGTGCTGCTTTTAATATAACTTCTCCGCGGTTTGGGTTGCTCTCATTAAGAAGCATGAATCTTGATGGAATTATTATTTTAGATACTTCCCGCGGTCAGTCCGACTGGCAAACCCGTTCCTATTGACACAGGAACCAAGACTGTAGCTGAATTACCCGAGGACGGATTGGCACTAAAGCTGATGCGCGGCCTAGTAGAAGAAGTAGAAAGGCTGTTCCTTTAACAATTTTTTGCTCGGCTCTGATAAATCCGAATATTTTAAACGCAGCGAGCAAGAATAATAACATTCTTACATGCCGTCCATCCTACCGCGTAATTAGCAGTAAAATGAGTGCGGTGGCGAATGTCACGGATAAGTTCATCCCCAGGCTGTTTACTGGTTACAGTTTTCTTTCTCATTTTCGCTCCTTAATGGCTACGTGAGCTAGAAAACCTCCGTAACTCAACTTAAAAATTGTCTCGCAGGCCCTGATCCGCAACAATTAGTCATATTTTCAAACGTCTACTGGTTGTATGAACACATTCAACGTCTAGAATATTTGGTTCCAAAATCTCTTGAATATCTTTGAACAGCAAGATGTAGATTAGGTTTTCATGTTCATCCAGCAATTTCTGACTACGCGACCGCAGTTATGGCATACGGGCAAACAAACCTTGGGGTGAATGGACAAGGTCTTGCATTGGTCATTACTGCAGTTGTAACGCCCGTTTCGAACTATTGATTCTTACAGATTTGAGTCGGTTGGAGCGCTGGTGCTAGAGCAGGATGGGAATTTTTCAGGCAACTGGTGCGCTAAAGCTGAGTATGTTTACTATGACTAAGGTAAACATGCTTTATATATGGGGCAGGCAATAAGAAAATGGAATGGCGGTACGTCATCGATCCCAAATTCAACAGGCGGCATTGTTTATATACAAAGTCTCAATTCTTCAACATATTTCAACGGTAATATCATAGGCAGTTGTGTAAATCACGAATTCAGCTTTTCTGACGCAACACCGGTTATCGCTAAGTTCTAACTATAAATTTAAATGGAAAAAGAAGCCCAGTTAGAGATGGGTGTTTCCCTTTGAGTTACCAAAAAATCACCTTCAACCAAATAATCTGAAATTTATTTTTTTACATTGTTAAAGTTCAAGGCCCATTTTATTTTCAAACTGTTATACTTCTTCGAATAAGCAGTGATATGAAAGACCTATAATCAGTAATATCTTTGCTTATTCTTAGCTGGATTCCAGCAATAGCCGAGGAGACAACTCAGTCAAACATTTTATCATCATTTCTGATGATAACAGCAATAATATCTGGGATGAAGCCCGCGGTTGATGGCGTCAATGGAAAGCTTGAGTTGTCGATCGATGCAAGCCAGATCTTTTACGGCACAAACCCAGTATGTTTAGCTTTACAATTTTACAATAATTCTCAATCAAGCTGGAGTAGTGGCGGACAAGCCATAGGAATAATCTTTAAGTTCGTAACGGGCCATGATTCAAGCTCCTTAGGAAGCTTGAATCATGTTATATTTAATTTAAGAGTAATACGTGAGTACACAACCTAAATTAGTTAGTAGGCTAATCGATTGGGGCATAGCAAGGAGCAGAATCGCTACCGCTACACATTCTTGACAAAAGACACCTGTCCAGCGCCTCATCACTGAGTTCATCAGTAAATTCTATCATTTTAGCTGAGGGCTGTGATTCAACTTCTGTGATCATTTTTATATTTCCCTTTGATTAAATATTGTGTTTAATTTTTCTGACCTTCAGAAGGTAGATGAAGTCAAAATAAAATTATATGTGATGTCACACATTACAAAATTGAGAGCATTTTTGAAGGAGTTTATCGCTCTTATTTCTTGTTAGGAAGTGGACTGGACTCATATTGACTGAACAGCCAAGTCTAACCTGAAGACTTAAGAGTCTGCTGAAACATAGGATTATGTCTGGCCACTATCAGAGCATGGAGGTTATTACCGGATCAGCGCGTCGTCGCTTTTTAGCACACGCTAAAAGCTTCAAATGATTGAGGATTGGCTTTGCCTGTAAAAAGGGGTCCATTGTGTCTCTTTCAAAAAGTGTAGTCGCAATGTCGTCTACATGTCTTTTTTATTTTTCTGCTGACGATTGGTTGTTGCACGCACAGGGATTTAGCTGCTGCGCTGATTTTTTCTCTACGATTGAATATATGAGCGCTAAGAGATTGATCATTAACATATTTCTAACAAGTTTTTGCATCGATAGTATAGAAAACCCCCATCAAAAACTTACCTTAATCAGAGGTTTTTGATGGGGTTAGGTTTAAGATAGGATTGTTTTTGAAAATGTGCGGTATCGCACACGAATAAAGCGCATAGTTAGATCGTTTATCATCTAAGGCTAGTAACGTTTTGTAGCAATAAATCCTAAATCACATGCTATTTCATAATGTGTGATGTCAAACAGATTCATTTTTTAGTTTTCGATAACTTCTAAAAATCAGATACAAAAATCGATGTTAAGGCTAGGAAGGAAATACTAAAATGACTAAGTCTCTTGTCAGCTCTATCACACCAATCATGTTTTTGATTGGTTCCTAAAAGGCTCAATATGTTATTATTGAATAGCAATGTTAACTTATATTGTGAATAAGGAGAAAAAAATGAAAACTTTGATTGTTTTTTCTGTAGGAACCATCGCTCTTATGCTGTCTTTAGCTCCTGTCAACGCTGCCAATATTCGTTTTATGTCACAGGAAGAATTAAGAAGTGATGCACATGTTGTTTTTGTAAAAGCAGGATCTCTTAAAATCACAAAAGAACCGAGTGTTTCAGGTAAAGTGGATATCGATACTTACAGAGACTATGCTCTTCCAGATATTCCGCATGGACAACGCTATTATGTTGGCCCGTAATAAATAAATATTCCTAGTATTATTTGAGCGATTTCAATTATCCAACGCAATGAGAGCAAAGAATGACACATGCGGGGTCCTGAGCACTCATACTCGCCTGGGATAGCCATTCACGCTCTTTTGCGCAAGTTTACTCTGGTAGGCCGTTCATCGAACGGCGTCCTTTTTGGGAATTAGTGTCTGATTAAATCAATTGCAATTTATTTTGATCTCCCGCTCCCATGGGATAATTATACTTTCTATCATTTAAGAAACTTTAGATAGGGCCGCAGAGCTGTCGAGCAAATTCTGCCTGTGATAGATTGGTCGAAACGTTTTGGCTGATCGTTTCTCTATTGTTAATGCGAATATTGTGAAATATTTTTTCTTGCAGAGCTTGTATTAGCCCAGTTGCATTAAATACCGGAAATAGCATAAATTATACTCTGATAAAATATGTCCTCAATAAGACTAAATTAATAAGGGGCTTACTGTGCTCAGGTTTTATTTAGTATTGTTAATATTCTTGATCATCATTACCTCAGCGATGGCTGATGAGTTACTGCCCGACCCTGCATATGATCCTCTTGTTTCAGGTAAAAACCAAAAAATTATCCTCGCAGGAGGATCTTTTTGGACAGTTCAGGGTGTTTTTGAACATGTTAAAGGCGTAAAGAGAGCATTATCAGGATACGCTGGCGGCGATAGAACTACGGCACGTTATGAATTTGTCGGATCAGGTAGAACAAAGCATGCCGAGGCTGTTGAAGTTATCTACGATCCTAACATCGTGAGCTTGGGGAAATTATTAAAAATCTACTTTTCTGTTGCTCATGATCCAACGCAGCTTGATGGTCAAGGGGTAGATGTTGGTAGGCAATTCAGATCAGTAGTTTTTATAGATGATGCGAAAAAAAAAGAGGTTGTTCGTCGGTATATTGATCAGTTAAATCTTCTTAAGATTTTCCAAAAACCTATTGTTACTAAAATTGAGTCGGGGTACACATTTTATCCGGCAGAAGGTTATCATCAAGATTACTCAGTTATTTATGCAAATAAACCATATGTTATTGATTTTATCCTTCCAAAGATTAAGGCTTTAAAGGCTCTATATCCAGAGTTATACAATTCTGAACCTGTTCAGACCCCAGATCTACAAATGTAAAAATTAAGATTTAACTGTTCATGAAACATATCATTTCTTCAATCTGTCAGCAGAATTGAAATCATATTAGCAAAAAAAATAAATTGCCCTTCGTTCATGTCAAGAACAATAAAATTAGATTATTTTGATTCAAATTATTTATCAATTATCTCACTAGTATTTGAATTGAATGATCCCGATAATTTCAAATAATAAATATGTTCGACAGGTTATTCTATTAATATATAGGCATTAAATATCCTTTCCATAATTTTTTGAATTAAAATCATAATTCGTTCATGATTCTAATATAAGTGCTGATAGGCAATGTCTTTAGATTAGCTAACAACCAATTTTTGATGTGTGCTATATCGAACATGTTTTTTCAGAGAACAATCTATTATTTAATTTCTAAAATTGTGAAATTATTAAATAATCAGGTGGATAAAAATGAAAAAATTAAAGATAGTTATCGATGATTTATTTACTACTCTTAGGTTACTTCGAAGTTACCTAAGAGATCCGCACTCTGGGAAATAAATTAATTAAAGTTACCTATATCTGGTATGCTATTAGCTTGGCTACAAGAAGACAATTTTAATTGAAGAAGGGAACTAATTCTTTTGTCCCACGAAGATACATATGATTTCACTTACCTCACGAACCGCAAAGCTGTTAATTGCATGACGCTCTTTTGCATTAGAAGTCTTCAATTGGTCATTTTTTACGTTCGGTTTGTCTATATATTCTCCATCAGTATTGAATCTCTCATCAAGATACGCACCTTTCAGCACTTAATATCCGTTCCTAGAAAAAATAGGAGGCTGCATATATTAACAATATATGCTAGAAAATCTAATTTTACTTGTAGATTCTGATCTGCCCCCAAAAGGTGGTCCAGTTGAATGTTAGTTTAAGACATGACTGTTTGCCAAGCCGCAAGCGCCCGGCGGAGCTGGTTTGGGTAGCGCAGACGGGTGCTGCGGCATGAATCTTTCTGGTGCTGGCGGCCGATAACCCAGTGATGAATGTGGCCTTTTCGTATTGTATTCCTTGCGCCAGTTTTCGATCACGATCTTTGCTTCCTGCAATGAATACAAGATCTCTCCATTTAAAAGCTCATCCCTCAACCTCGCATTGAAACTTTCGCAGTATCCATTTTCCCAGGGGCTTCCCGGCGTGATGTAATCAGTCTTTGCTCCCACCGCTGTGATCCAATCTTGAACGGCTTGGGCAATAAACTCTGGGCCATTATCTGAACGTATGAATTTGGGAATGCCGCGTATAACGAATAGGTCTGATAGAACGTCTATGACTGATGTCGAGTTCAGCCGTCGATCAATCCTGATTGCAAGACATTCTCGCGTATACTCATCAATAATGTTCAGCATGCGATATTTTCGTCCATCATGCGTTTGGTCTTCAACAAAATCATAAGACCAGACATGGTTGGCATGCTATGGCCTTAGACGAATACAGGAACCGTCATTCAGCCAAAGCCGCTTAAGCTTGGGTTGCTTACTGGGGACTTTAAGCCCCTCTCGTCGCCAGATCCGCTCAACACGCTTTGCATTCACAACCCAGCCAGCCTGGCGCAGAAGAGCCGTGATGCGGCGATAGCCATAGCGGCCATACTGGGTCGCCAACTCAATGATATCCGCAGTTAGAGCGGCCTCATCATCACGGCTCGTGGCAACCTTACGTTGCGTAGAGCGATGTTGACCCAAAACCCTGCAGGCTAATCTTTCCGATACCCCGAACTTCGCGATAAGCCGGTCAATACAAAGACGACGGCGAGCGGGGCTGATTAGTTTCCCGAGGCGGCTTCCTTCAGGATAAGCTTCTCAAGCGTTAGGTCAGATACTGCTTTTCTAAGGCGAAGATTTTCCTGCTCTAAACCTTTCAAGCGCTTAACCTGATCGCTCTTGAGACCACCATACTCCTGACGCCAGCGGTAGTAGGTTACTTCCGTAACCCCTATCGATCGAATGGCTTCGGCAACCTTCTTTCCTTGCGACGTCAGCACATCAACTTGGCGGAGCTTGGAAACAATTTCTTCCGGTTTATAACGCTTCTTGCCCATCGATTATTCCTCCTCTTGGGTTCAAAAACCCATACTTCAGGGAGGACCATTTTTCAGGGGGAAGACCATTCCAGAACGCTTTGGTGATTTCGCGTAATTCACACTCGTCACAGCCGATGGGCAAAAACTGGTGTATGGAAACGCA
>DAIQPR010000078.1:0-10830 GCA_036787315.1 Polynucleobacter sp.
AAGCTAAGCGGAATAACCAATCCAACCATCGACATGTCGATATTGGAAAGGAATCTAGCATTATACTAAATATGAATTTATTCGTCAAAAACTTTTGTAAAACTAAGCTATATTAATGAATTATTAAAGGTCATAAAAAACATGCCATCTAACAAAACGAAATCAAACAATTTGGATGATTCTGTTCCTCAAGAACCGAATTATGAGCAGGCAGTTGCAGAGTTAGAGAAATTGATTCAAGACATGGAATCAGGCAAGTTACCCCTTGAACAAAATTTAGCAGCCTATAAAAGGGGGGCTGAATTAATTAAGTTATGTCAGAAATTATTAGATCAAGTAGAGCAGCAGGTAAAAATATTTGAGGCTCAATAATGTTTGATTGGAAAGCTTGGCATGCAACTTACTCACAGAGAATTGAACTAACCCTTGTACATGCAATACCTTCAGTAGAGGATGGGTTAGATCAACTACATGCAGCTATGGCCTATGCAGTGAGAGCTGGAGGGAAGAGAATAAGACCACTCTTGGTTTACGCTGCTTGGCAACTTGGACCCGAAGAGCAAAGTCAAAATATTGATCAAGTAGATATGGTTGCTGCAGCTATCGAAATGATTCATACCTATTCATTAGTTCATGATGATCTTCCCTCGATGGATAATGATGATCTAAGAAGAGGTAAACCAACTACTCATAAAATGTTTAATGAGGCAACGGCCTTGCTGGTTGGTGATGCTTTGCAAGCTGAAGCATATTCTTTGATAACAAAAATTCAAATACCAGCACAACTTAAAGTTGAGTTGATGGATGAATTAGCTTCAAGTTCTGGTATGCATGGAATGTGTAAAGGCCAAGCAATTGATTTGGCAAATGTGGGCAAGATATTAGATTTAAAAACTTTAGAAAAAATGCACCGTCTAAAAACAGGAGCCTTATTAAATTGCGCCATCAGAATGGGGGCGATTTTAGGTGGTGTAAGTCAGGACAAGCGTATATTGCTTGATCAAATCGCGCAAGATGTTGGTTTGGGTTTTCAAGTGATGGACGATATCTTAGACGCTACTCAAAATTCTGAAACTTTAGGAAAAACTGCCGGAAAAGATCTGCAAGCAGATAAGCCAACTTTTGTAAGTTTTATGGGTTTAGAGGCATCTCAAGATTACGCTAAAGAGCTCTTAGATCGGTCCAACTTAGCGTTGGATACTTGGGGTAGAGAAGCTGACCCCTTGAGAGCAATCGTGCAATGGGCATTTGTAAGAAAATCATAAAGAGCGAGATTCTTTGTGATAGAAATGTCGACCTGAGAGATAATAGAAGTTTTCCCTAGTTAGTCGCTTTGCAAAAGCATGACTTAAATGAAATACTTATGATTCAAAAGAATTTACTGCAATTCATTAATTCACCTGATGATTTAAGAAAATTATCACGCGAAGAATTACCTCAACTTGCGAATGAATTAAGAACTTTTATTCTTAATTCAGTCTCTAATACTGGTGGTCATCTATCTTCAAATTTAGGAACTATAGAACTTACTGTTGCATTGCACTTCGTTTTTGACACTCCCGAGGATCGATTAATTTGGGATGTTGGGCATCAAAGTTATGCCCATAAAGTGATTACAGGTCGAAGAGATTTGATGCACACTTTAAGAAAACTTGGAGGGATATCAGGTTTTCCTAGGAGATCAGAAAGCGAATTTGATACTTTTGGAACGGCGCATTCCTCAACAAGTATCTCAGCAGCAATTGGAATGGCTAGAGCTTTCCAGACTAAGAAAATTAATCAAGTAGCTGTTGCAGTTATTGGTGATGGTGCCTTGAGTGCGGGCATGGCTTTTGAAGCACTAAATAATGCTGGAGTTTATCCTGACTTGCCTCTTATAGTTGTGTTGAACGATAACGATATGTCCATTTCTCCTGCTGTAGGAGCTCTTAATCGTTATTTAGCGAGATTAATGAGTGGCAGTTTTTATGCGAGCACTAAAAAAGGCATTGATTCAGTCCTATCTTTGGCACCCCCGTTACGAGAATTTGCCAAACGTCTTGAAGAACATGCAAAAGGAATGGTTGTTCCTGGAACAATCTTTGAAGAATTTGGTTTTAATTACATAGGACCAATTGATGGGCACGACCTTGATTCATTGGTACCGACACTGCAGAATGTAAGAAAACTCGCTTTATCTGGTGAGGGGCCTCAGTTTTTACATATTGTGACCAAAAAAGGTCATGGTTATAAATTAGCAGAGGCAGATCCAATTTTGTATCACGGACCCGGTAAATTTGATCCGTCAAAAGGTATTGTCGAAGCTCCAAAATCCTCAAAAAAAACCTTTACTCAAGTTTTTGGCGACTGGTTGTGCGACCAAGCTGCCCAGGATGAGCGACTGATTGCAATTACTCCGGCAATGAGGGAAGGGTCAGGCTTAGTTGAGTTTGAGAAAAGATTTCCTGAAAGATACTATGACGTTGGTATAGCAGAGCAACATGCTGTAACTTTTGCTGCTGGTTTGGCTTGTGAAGGACTCAAGCCTGTTGTTGCAATTTATTCAACTTTTTTACAGCGCGGATACGATCAGCTAATTCATGATGTGGCATTGCAGGATTTGCCAGTCGTATTTGCTCTTGACCGTGCTGGTATCGTTGGAGCTGATGGTGCAACTCATGCCGGGGCCTTTGATATTCCATATTTACGTTGCATACCTAATATGCACATCATGACTCCTGCAAATGAAGCTGAGTCTCGTCAATTATTAAGTACTGCATTTAGTATTAACCACCCATCTGCCGTTCGCTATCCAAGAGGTGCTGGGCAAGGAGTAGAGCCCCAAGCGGATTTAAGTCTTTTGCCTGTTGGTAAAGGATTAGTTGTTCGAGAGTCAAAACAAAGTAATAATAAATTAGCAATTTTATGCTTTGGTACCTTACTTTACTCGTGCTTAGATGTCGGCGAGCTCATTGATGCTACGGTTGTTAACATGAGATTTGTTAAACCTTTAGACGAAAAATTATTATTAGACTTAGCCCATAATCATGATGGTTTTATATCAGTTGAAGAGGGAGTAGTTGCTGGCGGAGCTGGTAGTGCTTGCCTTGAATTTTTAATGAAATCAAATATTTGTAAGCCGTTCTTGCAATTGGGTTTGCCCGATCATTTTATTGATCACGGGGATGCTCAAGTATTAATGGCACAGTGTGGATTGGATATTATTGGTATCGAAAAATCGATACGAAATTATTTTGTTTCTATGAATTTAAACAAGCAAAACTAATTTCAAGGACAATATAGGTATGAATGATACAAAAACAGCTCAATTAAATGCCATGTCTATGCCAGACGTTCAATCAAATTTTGATGAACGTAACATTCCTATAGAGCAAGTTGGGGTCCGTAATATTCGCTTCCCGATTACTGTACTTTCTGAGCAGGGTTTATTGCCGTCTGTTGCTCAATTTAATTTAAATGTGGCCTTGCCTGCAGAGAAAAAGGGTACACATATGTCTAGATTTATGGCTCTGTTGCAGGACCATAAAGACCCTATTTCTGCAAAGAATATTGAATTAATGATTCGTAAAATGCTTCCACTTTTAGAGGCATCAAAGGGAATGATTGAATTAACGTATACCCATTTTGTATCAAAGAAAGCCCCTGTTTCCGGTATTCAAAGTATGATGGATTATCAAGTTACTTGGACGAGCTTTGCGCAGAAGCATGATAGTGATACACATGTAGCGAATTTTCTTAAAGTAACTGTTCCTGTCATGAGTTTATGCCCTTGTTCAAAAGAGATATCAGATTATGGTGCTCATAACCAGAGATCGCATGTCAACATTGAGGTTCAGTTAAAAGATGAATCAAGCATCATTGTTGAAGATCTTATTCGCATTGCTGAATCACAAGCATCATGTGAACTTTGGGGGTTACTAAAACGAACTGATGAGAAGTATGTTACTGAAAAATCTTACGAAAATCCAAAATTTGTGGAAGATTTAGTGCGTGACGTTGCTAGTCACGTGGCGCAACTTAAAGATATTGTTTCTTATGAAGTAGAGGCAGAAAACTTTGAGTCAATCCACAATCACAGTGCTTTTGCAAGAATTGCCTCCTAAGTTAACTACGTATTAAGTACCCAACGAGGATTTACATCAAACGAGTAGTTTGTATCGGCTTGATTAGGATCTTTTAGAAGTCTTACAGCACCAGCAAAAGCAATCATTACACCGTTATCGGTACAAAGTTCAATTGGTGGGTAAAGAATTTGGGTTTGTGTTTTTTCTCCCAAAAGGTTAAGACCTTCTCGCAATTGTGTATTGGCACCTACACCACCTGCAACGACTAATTTTTTACACTTTGTAAGTTGTAAAGCGTCACCTACTTTTTTACAAAGTACTTCTACGACTGCTTCAACAAAAGCAAGGGAAATGTCAGCTTTAAATTGCTCATCCATAGCACCATCATTTTGAATTTTTAATTTTGTTTGGGTTAAAACGGCTGTTTTTAATCCCGCAAAAGAAAAATCTAGCGTTTTTGAATGTAATAAAGGTCTCGGTAAATTGAATTGACCCTTTCTCCCCAACTTTGCCAACATAGAGACTGCAGGTCCACCAGGGTATGAAAGGCCAAGTAATTTGGCAGTTTTATCGAAGGCTTCACCGGCCGCATCATCAAGTGTTTCACCGATTAATTCATATTGACCGATGTCTTTCACAAGCATAAGTTGTGTGTGCCCACCAGATACTAAAAGAGCTAAAAAAGGAAAAAGATTGTTAGATACATCATTTTTAAGACTAGGGGATAGCAATGGTGAAAGTAGGTGACCTTCTAAGTGATGAATTCCGATAATTTTTTTGGATAGAGCAAAAGCCATTGATTTAGCAAGAGATGCACCCACTAAGAGTGCACCAGCTAGTCCTGGACCTTTGGTGTAAGCTATCGCATCTATCTTATCAATTGATAAGCCAGCATTTTTTAAACACTCCTCAATCAAAGGTATACCGAGACGGATATGGTCTCTTGAGGCTAGTTCTGGCACTACACCCCCATAAATTTCGTGCATTTTTACTTGAGAGTATAGGCTTTGGCCTAAAATACCTAAATAGGGTGACTGATTGTTTTCCCAATAGCTTGAGTCATAGACAGCAATTCCTGTCTCGTCACATGAAGTTTCTATGCCTAATATGTACATTTTTTAATTTTCTCATGATATACTAGCAATCTTTAGATAATTTTTGAAAATATACAGTATGACCACTATTCGTCTTCGTGAAAATGAGCCATTTGAAGTAGCTTTACGCCGTTTTAAACGCACCATTGAAAAAAATGGTTTGTTAACGGATTTGCGTGCTCGTGAGTTTTATGAAAAGCCTACGGCTGAACGCAAAAGAAAAAAAGCTGCTGCTGCTAAGCGTCACTACAAGCGCATTCGTAGCCAAATGCTTCCTAAAAAACTTTACTAATCCACAATACCATTGATTTGTAAGTGGTTAAGTATTAATAATCACTAACAAATTAATTAAAATGTAACCCACCACATCTTAGATGGTGGGTTTTTTCTTTTTCTAATATCTTCATAAGTGGTGATATAAACATTGTCATAATTGTTGAAACGAAATAAATTAAAGGTCCAAAATGAGCTTAAAAGAACAAATTACAAATGATATGAAAACCGCAATGCGTAATAAAGAGACAGATCGACTCAATGCGATTAGATTATTGTTGGCAGCAATTAAGCAAAAAGAGGTTGACGAGCGTATTGAGCTTACAGATGCGAATATTGTTTCTATTATTGAAAAAATGATTAAGCAACGCAAAGATTCAATTACACAATATGAAGCAGCAAAAAGGGATGACTTGGTTGCAAGCGAGACCTTTGAGATGAAATTGCTACAAACCTATATGCCTGAACAATTATCAGATGATGAAATTGCTTCAGCTGTTCAAGAGGCGGTGCAGGTAACTGGCGCTTCAGGACCTCAAGATATGGGTAAAGTGATTGCGCATTTAAAAAATCAATTGGCAGGTAAAGCAGATATGGGAAAAGTTTCTGGATTGGTTAAAGCTGCTTTACAGAAGTGATAAGGAATCGGATTGATACCTCGTTCTTTTATTGATGAAGTCCTTAATAGAGTAGATATAGTCTCTGTTATTAGTCAATCCGTTACGCTTAAAAAAGCTGGATCTAATTTACAGGGACTTTGCCCTTTTCATCAAGAAAAGTCACCCTCCTTTACTGTTTCAGAGACAAAGCAGTTTTATCACTGCTTTGGATGTGGTGCACATGGAACTGCAATTAGTTTTTTAATGGAATATGCAGGGTTAACTTTTGTAGATGCTATTGAAGAATTAGCAAAATCAGTTGGATTAACTGTTCCTCAACAGTTGGGGGATACCGCAAAAGCTTCTGATCAACAACAAAGTATTGCTTTGATACAAGTCATGGAAAAAATAATGACTTGGTATCAAGAGCAATTGAAAAAAAATCAAAGACCCGTCCAGTATTTAAAGAATAGAGGGTTATCCGGTGAGGTGGCAAAGCGATTTTCTTTGGGTTATGCACCAGATGAGTGGCAGAACTTTACTGATGTTATTGGAAGTTACGAGGATGAGTCCATTGCTAATGTGTTAGCTCAAACTGGCATGATGGTTCAGGGTGAATCTGATGGGTCAATGAGAGTAAAACGCTTTGATAGATTTCGTGATCGGATTATGTTTCCTATCAGGAGTTTAAAGGGACAAGTAATTGGTTTTGGTGGTCGAGTCATTGATAAGGGTGACCCTAAATATTTAAATTCACCTGAAACTGTTTTGTTCAAAAAAGGGCAAACCTTATATGGGCTATTTGAAGCTAGAAAATTTATTCGTGAGAAGGGATTTGTTCTAGTTTGTGAAGGGTATATGGATGTGGTTGCTCTTGCTCAAATGGGCTTTCCAAATGCAGTTGCGACACTTGGCACAGCATGTACTGATCACCATATTCAATTGCTATTAAGACACACGGATCGGATTGTATTCTCTTTTGATGGAGATTCTGCAGGTAGAAAAGCTGCAAAAAGAGCATTTGAGGCATGTATTCCTCATCTTGCGGATGATAAAGAAATTCGCTTTTTGTTTTTACCCAAGGAACATGATCCAGATAGTTTTATAAGAGAGTTTGGACAGGATAAATTCAACGAAGAAATACAAAAAGCTCAGCCTTTGTCTAGGTTTTTTATTGATGTTGTGAGCGATCAAATTGATTGGTCTAGTGCTGAAGGCAAGGCTCAAGCTCAAAATAATGCAAAAGATTATTTCAAAAAAATGCCAGCAATAGCACTTCGAGTTCAAATTTTGAGAGATTTTGCAAAACGCTTAGGATCTTCACAGCTTGAGTTGGAAAAATTTTATGGGTTGCCAAGTACTCAAGAAGTTACTGTATCAAAACAGGAGCCTCAGTTTGAAGTCGGCTCTTTAAAAACATCCGCAAAAAGCGATTGGAAAAGAAAATCAGACGTTCGTGCGATGGAAAATTTAGCCAAACAGCAACCTGTTGCGCCGACCAAAATGGTTATACAGATTATGTGGATTTTGATTCAACATCCTCAGCTTGGAAAGTTGCTTGAACCAAAAGAAATTGAGCTTTTAGAAGCTATGGCTTTGCAAAGATCAGAAAAGGCAAAGTTAATAATAGGAAATCTAGTTGAATTATGTAAAACAGTATCTGAGGATACAAATTTTGCTTCTTTTCAAAATACTTTGATGAATTCCGAGTATGCAAGTGATTATGAGGCATTGATTAAGAAAGTTTTTGAATCAGAATTTAGTCGTGAAGAGGCTAAAACCCATTTGTATGGCGCTTTAAAAAAATTTGAAATAGATTTAATTAAAAAAGAAATGTTGAAGATTGCTGAAAAAATTGAAAAAAACATTGCCGATAAAGAAGATATAGAAAGATATCGTAAATTAGGCACTAAATTAAAGTGATTAGTACCAATATTGCAATTAAACCAATGTATATTAAAAGTTTTAAGATATTGAAAAAGACAAGAATTTAGCAGTATAATAGAAGGCTATCGAATATTTTTTGAAATCAAACACTCTCCTAAAAAGAGGGAGAAAAAGTTTTTGATTCAAAGCCCTTCAGGGATTCATTACTGCAAGAAACGTTGTGATTTAAGTAAAGTAAAACTCTTTTAATTTTTAACATCTAGCGAATATGCCAAAGACAATCCCAGTTAAAAAAACCTCATCTAAAGCTGCTGTTGCAAAAAAAACAGTTGCTACAAAAAATACTAAAAAACCAGTAGTGGTTTTGAAAAAATCAGATGTAAAAAAGAATTCCACAACTGCTAGCAAAAAGAGCCCTCAAAAGCCAGCATTGAAGATTGTAAAAGCAATGCCAAAGAAGACTGCTAAACCAGTTAAAAAGGCGTCTAGTTCTAACCCAACGGTTAAAAAAATCGCTCAAAAAGCTCCGAATGGAAAAATTGTAGCTAAAAAAGTTATTGTTTCAAAGCCTGCAGCTAAGAAGGTAACAAAACCTGTTGCTAAAAAATCTACTCCGGTTGTGGATAGTAAATTAAAGAGTAAGAGTGCGGCTCCTTCAAAGCCAATTAAAGCTGCTGTGAAAAATGAAAAGCCTGTAAAAGTTGAAAAGCTTGTCAAGGTCGAAAAACCAGTTAAAAAAGTACAAGTCCAAGAAAAAAAGGTTGAAATCATTGAGGAAATTATTGAAGTAGAAACGGTTGTTGTGCAAGAAAGCCCTGCTGAAATCGAGCCTCCTGTTAAAAAAACACGTGGAAGAAAACCGAAGCCAAAACCAGAGGTTGATCCAAACGCTGACATTCGTACTGATAGACAAAAAGCACGTGACCGTAAAGCTAAAGAAAAGGCTTTACTCCTTGAATTTAATGCAACTAAATTAGGTAGTGAAGAGCAACTTGAATTACGTCGTGCAAGGCTTAAACATCTTATTAAGATGGGTAAGTCTAGGGGCTATCTAACCCATGGTGAAATCAATGATGTGATGTCAGATGAATTATCTGATACAGATTCATTAGAAACATTGATTGCTTTACTAAGCGACATTGGCATCATGGTTTATGAACAAGCTCCTGATGCTGAAACCTTAATTTTGAACGAGAACGCTATTACAGCATCTTCTGATGAGGAAGCTGAAGAAGAAGCTGAAGCTGCTTTAGGTGCAGTTGATTCTGAATTCGGTAGGACAACTGATCCGGTACGTATGTATATGCGTGAAATGGGTACAGTGGACTTATTGACCCGCGAAGATGAAATCGTAATTGCTAAGAAGATTGAAGCAGGTTTAAAAGACATGTTGATGGCTTTATCAGCATGCCCAGTAACTATTTCTGAAATTATTGACTTGGCAGATCAAATAGCTTCCGATGCAATTCCAGTTGATGATTTTGTTGATGGTCTAGTTGACCCCAATGCTGAAGATATTCCAATGGCATCTGCAGCTATTGAAGAAATTGATTTAGACGAAGAATCAGATGAAGAATCTGAGGATGATGATGAAGATGGTTCTGCTGCTGGCGCTGCTGCCTCAGCCGCTTCTGCAAAACAGCTAGAAGAGTTAAAGCAGATTTCTCTTGAGAAATTTGCAATTATTCGTGTTCAATTCGATAAGATGCGTCGTGCATACGATCGTGAAGGATACAACTCTGTTAATTACGTTAAAGCTCAAACTCTTATTCGTAATGAGTTACTAGGCTTTAGATTTACAGCCAAGAGTGTTGAAAAATTGTGCGACACAATTCGTGCACAAGTAAATCAAGTCTGGGCTACAGAGAGAGCTATTTTAAATATTCTCGTAGACAAGATTGGTATTCCAAGATCTGAAGTGTTGGCACAAATTACAAAGAATACGATGAACTTGTCGTGGACTAATGATCTTTTAAAAGAGCCTAAGCCATATTCAGCATTATTAGAGAGAAACGTTCCAGCGATTCAAGAGCTTCAGCAAAAGTTGATTGATTTGCAAAACAAAGTCGTCATTCCTTTAAATGAGTTGAAGGAAGTTCACAAGCAGATGACTGCTGGTGAGAAGCGTGCTAGAGAAGCGAAGCGTGAGATGACAGTAGCCAACTTACGTTTGGTAATCTCTATTGCTAAAAAATATACAAACCGTGGGTTACAGTTCTTGGATTTAATTCAAGAGGGTAATATCGGTTTGATGAAGGCTGTTGATAAGTTTGAATATCGCCGTGGCTACAAATTTTCAACATATGCTACGTGGTGGATTAGACAGGCAATTACTAGATCTATTGCTGACCAAGCGAGAACAATTCGTATTCCTGTTCACATGATTGAAACGATTAATAAGATGAATCGTATCAGTCGTCAAATCTTACAGGAAACTGGTATTGAGCCTGATGCTGCAACTTTAGCTGCAAAAATGGAAATTCCTGAAGACAAGATTCGTAAAATTATGAAGATTGCTAAAGAGCCTATTTCCATGGAAACACCAATTGGCGACGATGAAGATTCTCATTTGGGTGATTTCATTGAAGACGGCAATACTCTAGCACCAGCTGAAGCAGCATTGCATGATTCCATGAGAGATGTAGTTAAAGACATTTTGGATTCATTAACGCCAAGAGAAGCTAAAGTTCTCAGAATGCGTTTTGGTATTGAGATGAGCACTGATCATACTTTAGAAGAAGTTGGTAAACAGTTTGATGTAACTCGTGAGCGTATTAGACAGATTGAAGCTAAAGCATTACGTAAAATGCGTCATCCAAGCAGAAGCGACAAACTTAAAAGCTTTTTAGAGGAAGATTAATCTTTAATAAGGGCCGTTAGCTCAGTTGGTTAGAGCAGAGGACTCATAATGGA
>DAIQPR010000079.1:0-10800 GCA_036787315.1 Polynucleobacter sp.
TCTAATGAGTGTTACAGCTCTTTTAAAAAGAAATTCTCAACCATCAAAAGAAGTTTTAATGGAAGCTTTAAATCGTCATTTATGTAGATGTGGAACGCACGTTAGAATTCTGCGAGCAATAGATAAAGCCATTCAACAAATTAATCAAAAGAGGGCGGCATGAGCAATTTGACGCTACCAGCAAATATCATTTCCAATCCATTATTAAGTCAATGGTTTCGTTTAGATTATCTACCTAAAATTACTGTTTGTTCAGGTAAGGTTGAAATTGGGCAGGGAATTCAAACGGCTCTTCAACAAATTGCTGCTGATGAGTTAGGTCTTGACTTAGACCAAATAAATTGGATTGCTGGAGATACAATACTCTCTCCTGATGAATGGTATACGGCAGGTAGTTTATCTATTGAAAATGGTGGCGCTGCATTGAAAGCTGCGTTAGGATTTGCTAGGTTCTTAGCTACTCAAGCCGCAGCAAAGCACCTTGATGTTCCTTTTGAGACTGTTCAGGTATCTAGTGGCATCTTTACTAGTTCTCAGAGCAAAGAGAGTTTTACCTATGCACAAATAGCTCAAGACATTGACATCAACCGCAAGATTGAAATGAATGACGAAATTATCTTAAGTAAAAAACAAGTTCAAGCAAAATGGGTAGGAAAGAGTATTCATCGTGATGACTTAATTAATAAGCTATCGGGTGCCGCTTTTATTCATGACCTTGTTATTCCAGGAATGAAGCATGCCAGAATGCTAAGAGGCAAGCATGTTCAATCTACAATTCTTAAGGTCGATCTAGATCAAATTCAACAATTAAGTGGTGTTGAGGAGGTAGTAAGAAGTGGAGATTTCTTAGCAATTGTAGGTTCTAATGAAGCCTTAATTGTTCAAGCTCAAGAAAAAGCGCAAGCTTATATTGAGTGGAAAAATCCAGAGTATGTTCAGGAGCAATCTGAAACTCAGTCAATGATTAAGGGATTAAAGTCAGGTGATGAAATTGCCTTTACTAATGGTAGTGAAAAGCCAATTTCAAAAACTCTCACATTAAGCTATTCAAGGCCATTTTTAGCGCATGCATCTATTGGTCCAGCTTGTGCATTAGCTCATGAAGAAGATGGTGTTCTTACAGTATGGTCTCATACACAAGGCTCACATTTACTTAAAAATCAAATTGCAGTTGGATTAAGGCAAGACCAAAGTACAGTGAAAGTAATTCATACGCATGGTGCTGGTTGTTATGGTCACAACAGCGCAGATGATGTTGCGTTTGATGCGGCGTATATTGCAAAAGTAACTGGTCATCCCATTCGTGTTCAATGGAGTCGTGAAGAAGAGTTAAGTGCAACTCCTTTTGGAGCTCCTGGAGTGATTGAGTTTACTGTTGGTTTGGATGAAGCGGGCAGGATTCAAAATTGGGAATCTGAAATTTGGTCCCCAACTCATATTCATCGTCCGGGATGGTCTGGTAAGTTAAATCTTTTAGGTGCTTGGATGATAGATCCACCGCATCCAATGGATGAGACGAAAGATAATCCACTGCCTCAGGGAGGTGGTTTAAGGAATGCAATCACTTTATATGATGTTTCGTTTCAGAAAGTTAGACATCATATGATTCCACAAGCACCCCTAAGAACTTCGGCATTAAGGGGGTTAGGAGCTTATTTGAATGTTTTTGCTATGGAGTCCTTAATGGATGAAGTCGCTTCTGAAATTGGAGTTGATAGTCTAGAGTTTCGTAAAAAGCATTTATCTGATCCACGGTCAATTCAGCTTTTAGACCAATTAGCAAAAATTTCAAATTGGGAAAATAGGGCTGATTTGCCTGAGGGTTCAGGACTTGGAATGGGATTTGCAAGGTATAAAAACACTGGGGCTTATTGTGGTGTTATGGTTCAATTAAGAGCTGAAGAAAAAATATACATTGAAAAAGTTTGGGCAGTTTGCGATGCTGGACAGATTATTAATCCGGATGGTTTAATCAATCAGATTGAAGGCGGTATTATTCAGTCTATAAGTTGGACCTTAAAAGAAATGGTTACTTGGGATACACAAGGTGTTACATCAGCAAGTTGGGATAACTATCCAATCTTGAATTTTGATGAAGTACCTGAGGTATTTGTTGAGTTATTAGATCAGCCTCATCAACCAAGCTTAGGTGGTGGTGAAGCTGCTGCAGGCCCGACGGCAGCTGCTATAGCCAATGCATTAGTTCAGGCGCTTGGTATAAGGGCACGGCATTTGCCTTTGACTCCAGAGAGGTTAGCACAAGCGATAGAGTAAAAAAACCGCATAAGCGGTTTTTTTATTACGAGCAAAATCAAAATTATTGATTAATCGCCAGTATCAGCTTTTAGGCCAGCGGCTTGGATACCAGCCACAGCGCAAATTTCGTCATTGTCTGAAGTATCACCAGTAACACCAACAGATCCAATAATTTGATTATTAGCATCACGAATTAAAACGCCCCCAGCAACTGGGACCATTTTTCCATCTGACATCACATTTAATGCTGTAAAAAACGCCGGCACTTTTTCAACTCTGCGTGCGAGTTCGCGTCCACCGAAGCCCATACCTAAAACACCCCAAGCTTTGCCTCTTGCAATGTTCTCACGCAAAATGCTGCAATTATCTTCTCTGAGGAGTGCTTTCATGTGTCCACCAGCATCCAGAACAACGACTGTAAGCGGATGGAAGTTCATTTCACGCCCCTTTTTAAGGGCAACTTGAGCAATAGTAAGAGCTTGTTCTAAATTAACATTTGACATAAAAATCCTTTTTTAAATTACGAAACATGATCTGCTGCACAATGATACTTACCCTTCCAAAAGAAGAGAGGGGCTGTATCTTCTGCTTTATTGTATGAATAACTCATGACACGACCTATAAAGATAAGATGGTCTCCTCCATCCACATCGCGTTCTTTTTTACAAATAAAGTGGCCTAGAGTGCCATCTAAAATGGGAATACCTTCAGGACTTAAATGATGAGATATCTCTTTGAATTTATCATCGCTGGGTCTAGCAAAATGATTAGAAATATCCTTTTGGCTTTCAGATAGGATATTCACTACAAAATAGGGGGCGTCAATAAAAGCTTGATGACTTGGAGCTCCTCGAACTTGTGACCAAAGCACGAGTGGAGGAGATAATGAAACAGAATTAAAAGAGCTAACTGTTACACCAAAGAGTTGGCCTTCAGAGTCTTTTGTTGTGATAACTGTAACGCCAGTACCAAAATGTCCTAAGGCATTTCTAAAGTCCCTTTGATCGAATTCAGGGGATTGTTCTGGGGTATCTAGGGAGACGCTTGGGTTTGACATAGTTAGGTTCCAACTTTTATATGAAGTAATAGTAATCGTTTGATCACTTCTAGTCAATCAATGATGCTTACAATAAAAACATTAATATATTTGTATAAGTGACTAATTTTTATATAAAAACTAATAATTATTCGTAATTATTAGGGAAAACCCCATAGAGATGGTTTCATGAAAGTTCCATCTTTGTAGGCTTGTAAAAAATAAGATCCTATATTAAAGTGATCGAACGATCTCTTTAAAGAGACTAACAAATTTTTATTACTATATATAGGTGAGACGAAAATGACAAAAACAGCATTTGTTCTTGAAGGTAAATTAGGTGCACCAGTATTACTTGTTGCTAATTCACTAGGTGCTAATTATTCCATGTGGGATCCACAAATTGAAGAGTGGAAAAAGAACTTTCAAGTTTTAAGATATAACTATAGAGGCCATGGTGGTACTCCATCAGTTGGTAATTTTGCTACATCGCAAGATTTAGCAGATGACGTTAATGAGTTGTTGGAATCTTTAAACATTAAAGAAATTTATTGGGTTGGTTTATCTTTAGGTGCGATGTTGGGCTTGTACTTTGCAGCACATTATCCACAGAAAGTAAAAGCTTTAGCCTCAGCATGTTTCAGACCATATCAGAGTCCTGAATCATTTGCTATGTGGGAGACACGTATTAAGACAGTTGTTGAAAATGGTGTTGGAGCAATTGTTGCAGGTACTGCTGATCGTTGGTTAACTGAGGGATTTAGAAATACTAATCCTGAAATTGATAAGGCATTGAGAGTTATGATTGGAGCAAATGAAGCTGATGGTTATATGGCATGTGGTCATGCTGTTAAAGATTATGATTTAAGACCTTATGTTGGAAAAATAAGCTGCCCAGTTCTATTGATTGGTGGAAAGTTTGATGGTGGTGCCCCAGCTTCTGACATTGCGGATTTACGTAGTGTCATACCAAATAGTGAATATGCAGAGTTGCCTGGAGCTCATATTGCTAATTTAGAATGCGCAACTGACTTTACTCAGATTGTAAATAAATTCATGTTGTCTCACTAATCAAGGGGAGGCTAATTGTGTCTACTAAACCTGTAAATGTCGCAGTAATTGGTTATGGATGGTGGGGAAAAATTATTACCGCAACTCTTGAGGTGAGTCCTTTATTGAATGTTGTTTTAGTGGTTGAGAGTGATCCTAAGGTCAATGAAATTGCTCAAGAAGATGGAAAGAAGAAAAACTTTAAAGTTGCAAATGATTTTTCTCAAGCAACATCTAGTGACGAGGTAGAAGCAATTATTTTATGTACGCCCCATCAGTTTCATGCACAACAGATTCAATTAGCAGCGAAGGCTGGAAAGCATGTCTTTTGCGAGAAGCCTTTATGTTTAACATTTGAAGATGCTAAGGCTGCAATTGATGCATGTAATGCAGCAGGGGTTAAATTAGGTATTGGTCATGAAAGACGTTTTGAGCCTGCTGTGATTGCATTAAGGGAAGAAATTGCAAAGGGTACACTTGGTAACGTTTTGCAAATCGAAGCTAATTTTTCGCAAGACAAATTTTTTGCTTTACCTCCTGATAATTGGCGCTTGTCCAATAAATTTGCACCAGTGGGGCCATTGACTGCAACTGGTATTCATTTGGTTGATTTAGCGATCGCAATTTTAGGACCTGCGGAATCAGTATGGGCGAGATTGTCTACTCGAGGAAGTAAGTTTGAAAACGGCGACACACTCGGTATTATGTTGGCTTTTCCTGGGGGTGCAAACGCTTTAATAAGTGCAATTTTAGCTACGCCATTTGATGGTCGTTTTTGCGTTTATGGATCTCAAGGATGGATGGAGATAAGAGATAATACGCATCCGGAAAATCCGACAGGCTGGAACGTAACAACACAGTTAAGAGGTCAGGAGAAAAAGACACATTTTATGTCTCCTGCTCCTACAGTTAGGTCTAATTTAGAGACTTTTGCAGGTGGAATTCGTGAGATTGCTCCTTATCCTGTTACTCAAAAGGAAATGCTGGCAAACGTTGGTGCCCTTGAAGCGATCATGCGATCTGTTGTTACACAAACTATAGAGCCTGTTCAAGGGTAATTCCCTATAAAACAAGTATTTATAACTGACCATTTGATCAGTTAAAATACAGGCATGGAGTTTAAAAAAATATGTCTGTAGATAAAAATAAATCGAATATTGGGCAGACCGAACCAGCGCCAAGAAAACGCATGAAGCGAGAAGATCGCGATCGCGAAATTGCTGCTGCTGCAGTCGCTTTTTTTGCTGAGGTCGGATTTGATGGTGATACGCGCGAGTTAGCCAGAAGGCTAGGCGTCACTCAATCTTTAATATTTAGATATTTTCCCAATAAAGCAGCATTAATTGAGCGTGTCTATCAAGAGGTCTATGTAGGCCGATGGAATCCTTATTGGGAAACTATCATTGCGGACAGAAGCGTTCCTTTGGAGGATAGATTAATTCGACTTTATAAGGATTACTCACATATCTCTTTGACTTATGACTGGGTCAGAATTTTTATGTTTTCAGGCTTAAAAGGCGAGGATATCAATACACGCTATTTGAAGTTTTTGCGTAGTCGAATTTTGGAACCCATTGCTATAGAAGTAAGAGCAGAGCTTGGTCTTCCACCGCCCGAAGAGCTTCCTTTAAAAATAAGTGAAATTGAATTAGCTTGGGGTATTAATTCAAGGATATTTTATTTAGGTCAGCGTAAATGGATTTTTAATATGCCTTTAGATCTAGATATTGATACTATTATTGAACATACGATCATTACTTATTTGTCTGGGGCTAAAACGGTAGTTCCTATGTTGATTAAAAATGACTAAGTTATTGAAATTAAATAATAATTTATAATTTATTTTTCATATTTACTGTTTCAATTTATTCTAAGATTACTTTTAATTTAGGGTTTTTACCTATTGAGATGAACTTTTTTTAGACATATAAATGATCAATTGATTACTTTTTGTTTATAATACGAGAATATCTCTTTTACATCTAATAGATCGGAATAAATATGAAGCTTAGTACATTCATGATGCCAATTCATCCACCTGGCAGAAATTTGACAGAAACGTTTAATGAAGACCGTGAGGCCGTCATATTGGCCGATCACCTTGGTTTCAGCGAAGCGTATGTTGGTGAGCACGTTACAGACGCTGCTGAAACAATAACTAATTCAATGATTTTTTTATCAAGTTTGATTTACCACACTAAAAGAATTAAGTTAGGTACTGGTACGATTAATTTACCGAATTCTCACCCAGCAGCGATTGCAGCACAGGCTGCAATGATGGACCATATGTTGGAGGGGCGTTTCATCATGGGTATTAGCCCTGGTGGGTTGATGTCAGATGCAGAAGTTTTTGGAAATTTCAAGAGCGATCGTAATGCAATGTTTGTTGAGTCAATAAATACAATTCTACAGATTTGGGAAGGTGAAGCACCTTACAACATTAATGGTGAGTTCTGGAAGATCTCTACTGAAAATACAATGATTCCTGAAATTGGTCAGGGTTACATCATGAAGCCTTATCAAAAACCACATCCATTGATTGTTGGTACTGCTGTTGCGCCATTTTCAAAGGGTGTTACTGAGATGGCTAAACGTGGATGGCAGCCGATCTCTGCAAACTTCTTGATGCCAGAATGGGTTAAAACACACTGGCCAAAATATGTTGAAGGAAGAGAAGCTATTGGCGCTGTTCCACATCCAAGTGAGTGGCGTGTTGCGAAAAGTATTTTTGTGGCGGATGATGAAGCTACTGCACAAAAATATGGACGTGGTGAAGATGGCCCTTACTATGCCTACTTTAAATCATTGAGTCGCAAGTTGGTTAATGGCGGAAGAAGTAATTTATTTAAAGTAGACCCTAATATGCCTGATTCAGATGTAACCCCTGAATTTGTGACGAATCGTCTCGTATTGGCTGGAAATGTTAATTCAGTAGTTGATCAGCTTTTGCAGTTTAGAGAAGAGGTTGGTGATTTTGGTAATCTTCTATATGCTTGTCATGATTGGAAGAATATTGAATTAGCAAAGCGCTCTATGGAGCTTATGGCTAAAGAAGTAATGCCTCGCGTTAACGAGGCTATTGGTCAAACTCAAGACAACCCAGTTATTGCTTAAATAGGTCGCAAGCGATTTGTAATAATTGCAAATCGCTTCCCTTTGCTCCCATTATGGATATTCCAAGCGGGGCATTATCTAAAGTGCAAAGTGGCAAATTAATTTGTGGTGTTCCGCAAAGTCCAGCAATACAAAGTAGTTGGAAGCATTGTTTGCGATAAACCTCTAGCTCTTCATTAGGCGCATCCAAAAGAGGAGCTATGCCTGCAACTGTAGGAAGTACAAGGATGGCATTATTTTCTAGTAATTTATAGATCGTGCTTTGAATTTGTGGCCATTTATTTTGTGAATGATGTATTTGTTCGATAGTAAGGTTTTTAGCCATTTCAAACCTTGCTCTGCTTGGAGGGCTAACACTTTCCAAATTAGCACTCACCCATCCACCTAGGTTTTTCCATACTTCACTACCTTGAAGTATTCGAAAATGGTCTGCCCACTCAACAAGGGATTCTTCTCCAATAGACACCTCTTCAAATTCACCAAATTTAGAAAAATGACTTTTGATTGTTGAAGCTATTTTAGGATCTATAACTTCAAAAGCCTCTTTTAAATATATAAATTTTGGTTTTTCCAAGCTTACAGATTCAGTACTTTTAGGTAAGAGTATTTCACCTATTTCTTTGAGTAATTCTGCTTGATTACTGAACCAACCCAGGGTATCAAAACTAGAGGCTAAGCCACAGGAATTATCAAGAGCGATTACTCCATGTGTTGGTCGTATGCCAAAGAGACCACAAAATGATGCTGGTGCTCGAATGGAGCCTCCAGTATCAGAGCCAATTGAAAAATCAACTAGCTTAGCACTTAAGGCCGCAGCTGAACCGCTAGACGATCCTCCGGTCATTCGACTAGGACTTGCGCTATTGATTGGATTACCGTAATGAAAATTATTTCCAAACAGATTGTAGGTGAGTTCATCGCAATGGGATTTGCCTAATAGAGAAGCGCCATTGTTGAGAAGTTTGGATACTGACGTATTCGTATCTGATGCAATTGGGTGTGTATCTTTCCATCCGGGATTTCCAAAACCTGTTGGGTATCCCTTCACATCGAAAATATCTTTTAATACGAATGTTTTTCCGGTGAGTGTACTTGAAGCATTTCCCTCAATGCAGCAAGAAGGATCGATTAAAGCTCCAACGTTATCTTGAAATTTTTTCATTTATATAAATTGAATTAAGAGGATTCATTAATTGTAAAGCACCCTAAAAATTATGGATTTGCTATTAATTATGTGTGTTAGGATTAGGGTTACTTTTAAAAAAATGCTAACAAAATGGAGACTTAAAAATGCCCAATTTAATTAAACATATTGCAATGAGAGTTGTAAATTTAGAAGAGAGTGCAAAGTTTTATGAGACAGTATTTGGCTATAAGCATGTTAATACTGTTTTAAGAAAAGGAAAAAACGGTGATCATATTTCAAAGCATATGACTGATGGTTATATGGATTTGACATTGATTCACTATGAATCCGAAGATGCTGATGAAGCAAATTTTGCTGGACCTGCTCCATGCATTCATCATATTGGAATGGAAGTTGAGGATCTAGATGCTTTTATTAAGTCTGTAAAAGAAAATGGTGGTGAGATTCTGACTGAACCTGGTCATTTGCCTGTTAAATTTAGGTCTCCGGGAGGACCGGTTGCAGAGGTTGTTCCTATGGAACGTTGGGAGGCAAAAACTTTAGCTGCAGGAGTGCACGGTAAAGTTCTAGCGTAAACTTTTCTTTAATGATGTATTCGCATAAAAAGCGAGTCTTTCTAAAAAAAAGCCTTATTAGTATTGGTTTGTCACAAATTGCTTTTAGAAACATCTCATTCGCTATGGATGTTTGGCCAAGTGGTAAACCGATAAAGTTAATTGTTCCAGCTCAAC
Organism: Polynucleobacter sp.; assembly: GCA_036787315.1. Taxonomy (GTDB): domain Bacteria; phylum Pseudomonadota; class Gammaproteobacteria; order Burkholderiales; family Burkholderiaceae; genus Polynucleobacter. The sequence goes on from DAIQPR010000079.1 coordinate 9,335, forward strand.
CTGGTGGTGGGCTGGATTTTATTGCGCGAATAATGGCTGATAAGCTTGCTACAGCAACCAAAGTATCCTGGATAGCGGAAAACATTGGTGGTGGAGGTGGCTCTATTGCATCTTTGGTAACTGCAAGAGCTCCTGCAGATGGTCAAACGTTCATGATTGTTAATATAAGTACGCATGGCACTAATCCAGCAGTGAGGAACTTACCTTATGATGCCCTTAAAGATTTCACGCATATTTCTATGATTGGTGGGTCACCCAATGTTTTAGTATCTAGTAACACACTATCTCCTTTAGGTAGTTTAGAGAATTTATTTGCTTATTTAAAATCGCTAAATCGTCCTATAACTTATGGGTCTGCAGGGCCTGGTACTTCGTCTCATTTGCTAGTTGAACAATTAGGCGCAAGCATGGGGATTGCAGTGACCCATGTACCCTACAGAGGTATTGGTCCAGCCCTAGTTGATTTGATGGGAGGGCGTTTAGATATTGCTTTTCCAGGATTATTAGCGGCGATGCAATTTATTAAAAGTGGTCGGTTGATACCTTATGCTATTACTTCTTCTCATAGGAATAATTTATTACCGCAATTACCAACCTTTGCAGAAAAGGGTCTTACAGAGTTTTCAAGTTTGCAGTGGTATGGTATTTCGGGACCTGCAAATTTAAAACCAGAGATAACAAAAGCATTAAATAATCAGATTCAAAGGATACTTCATGATCAAGTTTTAATTAGTAAGTTCGAATCTGAGACCTTGACAGTATTGCCAATGAGCTCAACCCAGTTTACAGAATATGTTGCAAATGATATTCAAAAATGGAGTAAATTAGTAAAAGATCGCAACATCAAGATCGAACTTTGATGAGGATGTATTTACACTACTTTGTTGCTAATGAGTAAAATTTTAGCTGTTGCACCTATGATAAATACCGCGATTCACAAACCGAACAAATATTGATCTTCTTAACAATCAATACCTCATTACCAACCCATACCATAGCTGTGCTTTACAAAATCCGATGGCAGGTCGAGTTGTTCTTCATTCAAAAATTTCATTATTTGAAAAGCATAGACATCAAGGGGGACATATTAGGGAATTCGCTAGTAGTAACTTCTTCTAATACACGTTAATTTGATTATTCAATAATTAAATGGAGACTATTATTGCTATGCGTACCTTTTTATCTAAACGTTTATATCTAAAGCGAATTGTGATGGGATTTGCAGCTTTCGCTTTTTTAGGTTCATCGCTCGTTTTTGCACAACAAAAACCCCCAATTAAGATTGGTTTTACGATGCCACAAACAGGGGGGCTTGCAGCAAATGGTAAGGCTGCACTGCTTGCTATGCAAATGTGGAAAGACGATGTCAATGCTAAGGGTGGATTATTAGGCAGAAAAGTAGAGTTCGTGTTTTATGACGATCAAACGAATCCTTCCCTTGTAACTGGCTTTTATTCCAAACTATT
>DAIQPR010000224.1:0-2463 GCA_036787315.1 Polynucleobacter sp.
TACTAAATTCTTTAAATTGAGATAAAGACATTTGTGGCGACATTGCCTGGCTATCATTTAATTCAAAAGAATAAGGTAGATCTTTAGCTTGGACACGGATAATAGCTAATGGTATTTTTGGTCCAGTCATTGCTCTGGCATAAATAAAAACCGTATCTTGCGGATTAATTTTTGATTTAAACTCTTGGCTCAATTGGACTGTACCGGAGACATTCGCTTTTATGCTTTGGGGAGTGGTCTTGGAAGCAGATTTTATTTTAGATTGTGCTTCCGCAATACTATCTTTTAGTCCAGTAATAAATTCTTGATCTTTCGGATCTAAAGCTGTGATTGCCAGGCTCCAATCTTTAATCGCTGCAGGATAATTCTTTTGGTCAAAAGAGGCGGAACCTCTGAGCGCTAGTGCTTTAGGATTTTTGGGGTTGATTTTTAGCGCCTGATCAACATAATCTAAAGCTTCGGCATTGATACCTTTTTGTTGATAAGAAATTAGGTCAGCAAGATCTGCAAGTAAATGGTCATTTTTAGGGTCTAGTGCAATCGCTTTTTGATAAGCCATTCTAGCTTCAACGAGTCTGTTCATTGCAGCGTAAGACCTTCCCAAGAACATCCAGCCATCCACATTTTTAGGTTCTTTTTGAAGTCTCTCCTCGAGTTGGCTTACCATTTCTTCAATCTGTTTAGCTTGAGGATCTTTTTGTACAAAGATTGCACCAGGATTTCCTAAAATAAGATAAAGGCTTACTACAAGTAGCGGAATAAAACCTATTAAGGTGTAAGGAATCCATTTACTAGAATCTTTGGCAACATACTCTTTTTCTGATGCGTCTTGAAGTTGAATCACTTCTTCAACTGTTCTTTGTTCTAATTCAGTTTTTTGAAATTGGTATTGTTCATTGGTAATAAGACCTTCATTCAAATCTTTCTCTAAAGATTTTAAATTTTCTTGAAGGATAGATAAGTTACTTTGAGATTGATTAATTTCATTATTTTTAGAGTTTTTTAACAAAGCCCAAGCAATAACGAGGATGGTCAATCCTATGATGATGACTGCAGAGATAATGAAAAGGGTCATTCCAAGTTTTTCCTTGAAGAGGATAAAAGTTCTCTAGCTTTTTCAATTTCTGCAGTAGAGTTTGAGTGGATTAGTTTTGAGCTTGTTTTTTTTCTAGCGAAACGAAACAATGCAAATAGACTACCTATCATTAATATAAATGGGCCAAACCACAAGACTAGCGTGTTTGATTTAACTGGTGGGTTATACAAAACGAAATCACCATAACGCTCTACCATATAGTCGATAATTTGTTTTTGGGATTTTCCACTTTGTAATTGTTCTTTAATTTGTCGACGAAGATCTAGAGCAAGATCTGCATGTGAATCCGCTATTGATTCATTTTGACAAACTAGACATCTTAATTCAGCCGCAACTTGCATAACTTTTGACTCGAGTTCAGGATTTTCGGCTAGCGGGGGCGCCTCAATCGCATGAGTTATTTGAGCCATGAATAGCCCAAAGAATATAAATAACACTATATAAAAAGTATTTTTAATCTTAAGGATTTGCTTAGATTGCATGGCTTAGCGATTTAATTTTGCAAGTAATTGAGGCAGATCTTTTTGCAGATTGGCGGGTGTTAATGGGCCAGTAAATTTATGCACAATGATTCCCTTTTGATCAATCAAAAAAGTTTCTGGTACGCCATACACACCGTAATTAATTCCTACGGTTCCTGATTCATCTACCACCGATAATTGATATGGGTCACCCATTTTCGTCAGCCATTCAATGGCTGGATCATTCTTATCTTTGTAATTAAGTCCAATAATCGGAATCGTATTTTGCTTTGCTAATTCATTCAATAGAGGGTGTTCTTCTCTACAGGAAACACACCAAGAAGCCCATACATTTAACAACCATACTTTTCCTTGCATTTGCTCAGGTGTAAATGTTGCTGAAGATTGACTAAGAATAGGAAGCTTAAATTGAGGGGCACTTTTGCCGATTAGGGGTGACGGTATTTCTTTTGGATTAAGTTGCAAACCAATAACTAGAATGACGCACAAAACTCCAAAAATAATCAAAGGTAAAAAACGTTTCATGCCGCCACCTTAACTAAAGCAATAGGTTTCTTACGATATTTTTTATCAAGAGTTGCTAAAAAACCGCCAAGGGCAATTAAAAAAGCACCTCCCCAAATCCAAGACACAAATGGCTTATATTGCACTTTGACACCCCATTCACTACTGCTTACTGGTTCAGCCATTGAAATATATAAGTCACCATTTACTCTAGAGTAAATTGCAGCCTCGGTCATTAGCATTTCGCTAGAGTAATATTTTCTTTTTTCAGGTTGCATCACAGTTAAAACTTCCCCATTTTTGATGATGGAGAGTTGCCCTTGAGCAGCTGTGTAATTACTACCTTGAACTTGTTGTACGCCATCAAATCGTATTTGATAA
>DAIQPR010000225.1:0-2421 GCA_036787315.1 Polynucleobacter sp.
CAAGAACCACAAAGAATTCACTTAACAGAGTTAAGTTTGAATGACATGGGTCATGACGATGTTCTTGTAGAGATAGCTTATAGCGGAATTAGTACTGGAACAGAAAAGCTAATTTGGAATGGCACCATGCCAAACTTCCCTGGAATGGGATATCCCCTCGTGCCAGGATATGAGTCTGTTGGAAAAGTTATAGATACCGGTAGCAATGTTTCATTGTCCAAAGGGCAATTTGTATTTGTGCCTGGTGCTAATTGTTATGGTGATGTCAAAGGATTATTTGGCGGTGCTGCTTCTCACATTGTTATACCCCAACAGCGTGTTACAAGCATTCAAGAAGATATTGGTTCAAAGGGAATACTTCTTGCTTTAGCTGCCACTGCTTACCATGTGACTCAAGGAAATGTTGATCAACAACCAGATCTCATTATTGGGCATGGAGTGCTTGGTAGATTGATAGCACGTATCGCAGCTTGCCTAGGTAAGTCACCAGTGGTTTGGGAGACAAATCAACAAAGAGTAGATGGTGCTAATGCTTATCAAGTCATTCATCCAAAAGATGATGATCGTCATGATTACGGAATTATTTGTGATGCCAGTGGCGATGTTCATCTTCTCAATCAGCTCATTACACGAATTAGAAAACAAGGCGAGATTATTCTTGCTGGTTTTTATGATGAGTCAATCTCATTTATGTTCGCACCTGCATTTATGCGCGAAATGAGAATGCGTATTGCAGCTCAGTGGTTACCAAGTGATTTGGAAGCTGTATGCAAATTAGTACAAGAGAAAAAATTGTCTTTAGACAATCTAATCACTCATGAAAGTATTCCTCAAGATGCAGAAAAAGCATATCAAACTGCATTTACGGATAAGCAGTGTTTAAAAATGATTTTAAATTGGAGACCCCAGTAATGAATAGTCCCATTCCTTCCCAAGCAACAGTGCAATTTATGAATTTAAAAAAAGAGGCTGCGATTGAGCCTGATTCAGTTTCTACAAAGCCAGTAACAAAAGAAACGCAGATTATTGCTATCTATGGAAAAGGTGGTATCGGTAAAAGTTTCACGCTCGCAAATTTGTCATACATGATGGCACAGCAAGGTAAAAAAGTTTTATTAATTGGATGTGATCCGAAAAGTGACACAACCTCTTTGCTTTTTGGCGGTAAGGCCTGTCCAACGATTATTGAGACATCTTCTAAGAAAAAATTAGCTGGTGAAGCTGTAGAAATTGGTGATGTGTGCTTTAAGCGTGATGGCGTATTTGCCATGGAACTCGGTGGACCAGAAGTGGGACGCGGTTGTGGCGGACGTGGAATCATTCATGGTTTTGAAACTTTAGAAAAATTAGGATTCCATGATTGGGGTTTTGATTATGTTCTTTTAGATTTCCTTGGAGATGTTGTTTGTGGAGGTTTTGGATTGCCTATCGCAAGAGATATGTGCCAAAAAGTGATTGTAGTAGGTAGTAATGATTTGCAATCACTATATGTAGCAAACAATGTATGTTCTGCAGTCGAATATTTCCGCAAATTAGGTGGAAATGTGGGTGTTGCAGGAATGGTAATCAACAAAGATGACGGTACTGGAGAGGCAGCAGCATTTGCAGAAAAAGCTGGAATCCCAATTTTGTCTGCGATACCAGCAAACGAAGATATTCGTAGAAAAAGTGCTAACTATGAAATTATTGGCAAGCCAGGAACAGATTGGGCGGATTTATTCGCACAGTTAGGCGACAACGTTGCTAAAGCCCCCCCAGTAAGACCTAAGCCACTAACACAAGATGAATTATTAGGACTTTTCTCAGGTGATCAAGTAGGCCGTAATGTGGTTCTGGAGCCGGCTAGTTTATTTGACATGGTTGGAAAGCATGAAGTAGTTAAAGAATCATTAGAAGTCATTTACGAAAAAAACTAAGATGAATTCTGAAAAAATCATTCCAATCTTGAAGCAACCAGATGCCATCAAAATGGATGGATTAGGTTGCCATTCAGGTGCTGAGCAAATGATTGAAGCTGCTAAGAGCGCCAATAAATCTGAAGTATTAGAGCGCTATGCAAAAGATTATCCAAAAGGTCCACATGACCAGCCACAAAGTATGTGTCCTGCATTCGGATCTCTAAGGGTTGGTTTAAGAATGCGTCGTACCTCAACGATTCTCTCTGGATCTGCATGTTGCGTTTACGGATTAACTTTTACATCACATTTTTATGGTGCCAGAAGAAGCGTGGGATATGTACCATTTAATTCTGAAACATTAGTAACAGGAAAATTATTTGAAGATATTCGAGATGCTGTGCATCTTGAAGCTGATCCAGCAAAATATGATGCAAGCGCTATTATTAATTTATGTGTCCGAACAGCTAGTGGAGTTCCACGTCAGATTTTACGAAAAGAAATAAATGGTGTATGAATTATTGGG
>DAIQPR010000080.1:0-10393 GCA_036787315.1 Polynucleobacter sp.
ACTATTGATGCTTATAAATATAAAAAGATGTAGATAGATCAAATTGAATTCGAGAGATAATAGTGTTTTATTTCAAATAATCTAATTAAAAAATGGAATTACCAATTAATAGAGAAACTTGGTTACAAAAAGCAGTATTAGCCTTAGAACCTATTTTTTCTGCGGTGGGATATGGTATTCCGCCACTGAAAGTATCTTGTGGATTTGCTGCTTCAAGTAGTCCGCGGACAACTTTAGGACAATGTTGGCCTAGACAACGCTCGCGTGAGATGGTGAATGAAATTTTTATATCACCCAAAATAGATGATCCAGTTGAAGTTTTAGACACCCTTGTTCATGAAATTTGTCATGCTATTGATGATTGTCAGTCGGGGCATGGAGCAGATTTTCAGGGGATAGCACATGTAGTAGGTTTAGAGGGGCCAGCAAGAATGGCAATGGCTGGACCTGCTCTAAAAATTAGATTAATGACGATAAGTCAAAAGTTGGGGGAATATCCTCATCGAGCGCTTGAATTTCCTCCACCTAGACCAAGTAACGCAATTAGAAGCAAGGCAAAATGTCCTGAGTGTGGGTACGAGGTTACTTTACTGAAGAAATGGGCAGATTATGGAGCTCCAATCTGTCCAAAAGATAAAGTACGTATGGAAGAATTTGCTAAAGATGTTTTAGAACCTAGTATTGAAAAAGAAGATGATCAACAAAAAGAATTTATTCATAGGGCTGTGAGTTAAAAATGACAAAAAAACATGAAATAGCTGTAATTCCTGGAGATGGTATTGGTGTTGAAGTGATGCCTGAAGGTTTAAGGGCATTAGACGCTGCTTGTAGAAAATTTGATATAGATATCAAGTTAAATCATTTTGATTTTGCAAATTGCGAATATTACCTCAAACACGGAAAAATGATGCCTGATAACTGGTTTGATTTATTAGTCGGACAAGATGCTATTTTCTTTGGTGCGGTTGGAATGCCCAAGCTTGTACCTGACCACATCTCTTTGTGGGGAAGTCTCATACAGTTCAGAAAGCGCTTTGATCAATATGTTAATTTACGACCTGTTAAATTAATTCAAGGCGTCCCAAGCCCTTTAGCTAATCGTTTACCTGGCGATATTGATTTTTATGTCGTTAGAGAGAATACAGAAGGCGAATACTCTAACGCTGGAGGTATTTTATTTGAGGGTACTGATAGAGAATTTGTGATCCAAGAAACTGTAATGACAAGAACAGGGGTGGACCGTATATTAAAATTCGCGTTTGAGTTAGCAAGTAAAAGAGATAAAAAGCATCTTACATCGGCTACAAAATCAAATGGTATTTCTATAACAATGCCTTATTGGGATAAACGCGTGGCTAATATGGCTACCCAATATCCTGACATTAAAGTTGATCAGTTTCATATTGATATTTTGACAGCATTTTTTGTTCAAAGACCTCAACATTTTGATGTTGTTGTGGGTAGTAATTTATTCGGCGATATTTTGTCAGATCTTGGACCAGCTTGTACTGGCACTATAGGTATAGCGCCTTCAGGAAATATAAATCCTGAAGGTATTTACCCATCCTTATTTGAGCCTGTTCATGGATCTGCACCTGACATTGCTGGTCGAGGAATTGCAAATCCAATTGGTCAAATATGGAGTGCTGCTATGATGCTTGAGCACCTTGGTCATGTAGATGCCTCTAAGGCAATCATTAATGCATTTGAAAGCGTATTAGCTGCTGGTCCAAAGCATGCACCATTTACACCTGATATGGGTGGCACTGGTAATACAGAGGATTTTGGTAAAGCAATTTCACAAGCGATTTAATAGGTATGTTGGAATTTCTATCTGTTTTGGATCAATCTAATGCTGTTGAAGGTGTATCTCATGAAACAGTGATACAGCAAACTATTGAATTAGCGCAATATGCAGAATTATTGGGCTATTCAAGGTTCTGGGTTTCTGAGCATCATAGTCATCCAAGTGTAGTTGGGACTGCTCCTGAAATTTTAATAGCAGCCATATCTCAAAAGACTTCTTCTATTCGATTAGGAAGTGCTGGCGTAATGTTGCCACACTATAGTGCTTTAAAAGTCGCAGAGCAATTTAGAGTATTAGAAAGTTTGGCCCCAGGAAGAATTGATCTTGGTGTTGGCAGGGCTCCTGGGGGTGATATGAGAACTTCGCAGTTACTCAATCCAAATCCACAAGCAGCGGCTTATTTTCCGCAACAAGTTCAAGAATTAGATTTATGGGTTCGTAATCAGCCATTTCCAACAGGTCATCCAGGCAGAGGAATCCAAGCATATCCTACTGGAAATTCTTATCCAGATTTGTGGGTACTTGGTAGTTCAGATTATGGAGCTCAGTTAGCTGCACATCTTGGTTTACCGTATGTATTTGCATACTTTATTACCGATGGTGAAGGTGCGCAACAAGCAATCGATATGTACTTCGAGTTATTTAAACCCTCAGAGCGTTTGCAAAAGCCTAAAGCTATTGCTTGCGTTTGGGCAATTGCTGCAAATGATGATGATGAAGCCTATTTCCAATTTCGTAGTAGGGCACGTTGGAAAATAGATAGGCAAAAAGGTCTTGTTCGTCCATTATTGCGACCTGAGAATGCTATTGATGATCTTGCAAAGCACGATTTATTTCTATACGAAAAAATGTGTCAAGAAGGTTTTGTCGGAAGTGGAGAAAAGGTATTTCAAAAATTGTCTAATTTAGCTGAAGATTTACACATTGATGAAATTGCTGTGATTACTTCAGCTCACGACTTTAATATTAGAAAAAATTCTTTTAATTTATTGGCAAAAGCATTGTCATCAAATAAGTTTAGTATGGGGTCTTTAAGTTAGATTAATTACCCTATGACTCGTCGGATTTTTATCCCTTTTGCTTTTGTAGTGCTTGTTTGTTACTTATATTGGTTTCAAGGGAATAAATTTTATCTACCAGAGCCTACATCCAAGTTATTTCTAAGCTCTGCAAATAAAGATTTCTCAGTAACAAAAAAAACTGAATATCAAATTCCTTCTAGCTTAGACAATAAAGTAGATTTGATAACTGGAAACTTGTTCAAGCAAGATAAGCCTAGTAATATTCAGCAAGATGATTGGGTAGAGTTAAATCAAACCATATCAAACAACTGGTCTAAGTATTATTCTAAAATGGGTGAGCCCATGTTGAAATGGTCAAGCACTGAAATTCAGTCAGACTCTAAAAAAGTTTTTTACCCATTTTCAGGGCCTGATTTTACGACTCTATATCAAATGTTTCCACACGCTGATCATTATGTAATGACTGCTCAACAAAGGGGTGAGCGTTTAGTTAATATTGATCAATTAAATTCACAGGCTGCCACACAAACTGCTGAAGTTTTAGGATCCGCTTGGAAAAGTTTTGGTAAAGATGGATTTTTTGTTACTGAATATTTATTTAAATACATCTCAACGAATAAAGTAAAAATTGGTGCAACTACATTAATAGCTTCCTTTGCACATTTACATGGCTTTTCGATTCAAAAAATTATTCCCATCAGTGTTTCTCAAAATGGCGGTATTGAGGAACTGAGTGATGATCAGTCCTGGGACTCGGTAAGGTTTTATCTTGTGAAAGATAGTAGAGAAGTAAAGATTGATTACGTCAGAATGGACTTATCCAATGAAGGCATGAACTCCAATCCACAAAATTTAATTTTTTTCAAAGTAGCATCACAATCACCAGTTTTGTTAAAAGCAGCATCCCACCTTCCACAACATCCTGGATTTACTATTATTCGTGATGAGATTCTTTCCCAATCTCCAATGATTGTGCAGGATGAAACAGGCTTGGATTATCACCCTTTAAGCCAACACTTTGACACCGTGTTATATGGAAATTTCGTAAAGGCTTATAAGGTTTTTTACAACCTATAATGTTCAGCTTGCAAAAGCATACGAAGAAAGGAATGATGAAAAGCATCTTCCTTTTCGCATTGGGTACTTTAAAAACGGTAATTACTCGCTTATCGTAGCTAAGCATAAATCCTAAATATTATCTATATCTTCCAGTATCAAGATATCTGAATTGAACTCCATTATCTCTATGACTATCTTTATAAGAGCTGTAATGAGGATTCACTCTTACATGTGGACAATGTTAACACTTGGTAATACTATCGGATTAAAGATAGGCTTTCTGCTTTGAGTAGAGGCAACCCAACCATGGTTTTCAGCTTTAAATCTTGGAGAAGACGAGTGATCTGTACCCCAGTCTTGAGCTTGGGACAACCCGCTATAAATCATACCTAATATGAGAAGTGCTTGAAATATCTTTTTCATTGCTAACCCCCGTTTTGAGTTCTTAATTTAATTAACGGCAGAAGTAGAAAAAAGTTTACTTTCAGTTACAGTACAAGCTCAAATCTTGAAGCAAGTGAGCCTAAGTTGAATTCAATTAATAAGTCTTTTAGTTGTTGGCTAGCTATTGCAGATTTAGCTTTGTTTTGCTTTAAGTTTGCAATGATTAACTCATTTTTCATGGAGTGTTCCCAGCCAACTAATTCTGTTACGGTGACTTCATAACCTTTTGATTCTAGGAATAAGCATCGTAAAACATTGGTTAAATGGCTACCAAACTCTCTGGTGTGGATTGGAAATTTCCATAATGCAGAAAAATATTTATTTTTTAAGGTTTGTGACTTATTTTGTTTTAGAAGGCTGGCTAATTCAGCTTGGCAGCATGGAACTAGAATGATGTGAGGTGCTTTTTTCTTTAGTGCAAAGTCTATAGCATCATCAGTAGCAGTATTGCATGCGTGAAGTGCAGTAACAACATCAATATTTTTAGATAAATCTGGTGAGTTGAGAGCTTCTTCGGTATTGAGCTCAAAAAATGACATTTTTTCGAACCCGATTTTTTGCGCTAACTCTTTGGAGTGTTGAACTAAATCTTGTCGTATATCTAGGCCAATGATCTCAAAAGGGTGTTTGAGTTGTTTGGCTACTAAGTCATATAAAAGAAAACCAAGATATGATTTACCAGATCCAAAATCTACTAAAGTAAAGTTCTGGCGTTCTTTTGATAAATCTAGCAGGATAGGTTCGATAAACTGAACTAAATGAAAAACCTGCTTAAGTTTTCTTCTACTGTCCTGGTTCATTTTCCCATCACGGGTCAGGATATGGAGCTCTTTTAATAATTCAATCGATTGGTATTCTTTAGGCTCATTCTTGCCGATCTGATTTTCTATTGTTTTATTCGGCTTTGGCATAAATTAGGTTTTTAAGAAACTTATAGTTCTATAGAAAATAATGTAAATCAATCTGTGTTGAATTTACTGCATCCAAGTAGGAGTCTTTTTAGAGCTTTTAGCGATACTTTCTAACATTTGAACATGGAGTTGTTCTTCTTCTGCGGAGGCTTCTAATACGATTAAATCTGAAGCTTTTGGTAATAATAATTCCTGTCTTGACGAGTTCATCGCATCGCTTGAGGAATCCATCATTAAATCATTTTGGCCACGCGTCATACTGAGGTAGACCTCAGCTAAAAGCTTTGCATCCAAAAGTGCGCCATGAAGAGTACGGTGATCGTTTTTTATACCAAAGCGATTACATAAATCATCAAGCCTATTTCTTTTTCCAGGGTACATTTTTTGTGCATCCGTTAGAGTATCAACTACTCCACCAATGATTGATGAGAAGGAGTCTAATCCAAGACGTTTGAATTCCATGTCTAAAAATCCAAGGTCAAAAGCAGCGTTATGAATAATCACTTCAGCATCTTTTGAGAAGGAAATTATTTTATTTGCGACATCAGCAAATACAGGTTTATCTTTTAAAAAGTCATCACGTAAGCCATGAATAGCCGCAGCAGCTTCTGGCATGTTACGTTCAGGGTTGATGTAGAAATGTAGGTGATTACCTGTTAGACGACGGTTCACTAATTCAATACAGCCGATTTCAACAAGACGATCACCTTGATTAGGGTGAAGTCCTGTTGTTTCAGTATCTAGGATAATTTGTCTAGAAGGTTTTAAGTTCAAATCTTAGATTCCTTTAAGTGTTTCTTCCGAAATCTCAAGGGGACCATTGCCAGAATATTTATCTAAATAAATATAGATAATAGGTGTAATGTATAAAGTGATAACTTGAGAGAATGCAAGTCCACCGACAACAGCTATACCAAGAGGTTGACGAAGCTCAGCACCAGCCCCAAGACCTAATGCAATGGGTAGAGCACCCATCATTGCAGCTAATGTTGTCATCAAGATTGGTCTAAAACGTGTAAGACAAGCTTCATAAATGGCTTCTTTAGCGGTGAGGTTTTTAGCACGTTTTGATTCAAGCGCAAAGTCAATCATTAAAATAGCATTCTTTTTCACAATACCGATTAATAAAAGAATACCAATAGTTGCAATGATCGTTAGTTCCATTCCAAACATTTGCAAGAAAAGCAAAGCACCGATAGCCGCAGAAGGTAAGCCAGCAAGAATTGTAAGAGGGTGAATATAACTCTCATACAAAACACCAAGGAGAATGTAGATAACTCCAAGAGCTGCAATTAATAAAATTGTTTGTCCAGCTTGATTGTCTTTAAACACAGCTGCATCACCACCATAACTTGTCAAGATTGAATTAGGTAGTTTAATCTCTTTGGTAAAGCTTTCTAATTTCTTAGTCGCATCGCCAAGAGGGACATTAGGTGCCAAGTTGAAAGAAATAGTAACTGCAGGAATTTGACCTTGATGGTTTACTGCAGTTGGGCCAATGAAGCGCTTATAGCTTGCTAAACTTGAAAGTGGTATGAGTTTATCTGTTGCACGTCCTCGTAGATAAATAGAATTTAGATCAGCCTCATACTGCTTGTCTTGAGGAGTAACTTCTAAAATAACTTGGTATGTATTGACGGGTGTGTATATCGTAGAGACTTGCTTTTCGCCATAAGCAGAATATAGTGCAGTACGAATATCTTGAATAGTAACCCCTGCAGAAGCAGCTTTTTCACGATCAATATCCACTTTAAGATTTAGACCTTTTAATTGAGAGTCGCTAGTTACGTCCCTAAAAATAGGATCTTTTTTCATAAGGGTTTGGACTTTTTCAGACCAATCATTAATACCCTCTAGCCCAACACTTTGCAAAATGAATTGGTAACGACTTTTACTAGACTTTCCACCAAGTTGAAGGTTTTGTATAGGGCGCATAAATACGACTAGACCTGGTATTTTTTTAAATTCTTTTCTTAATTCATCTTGTAACTTACCCATATTAGGTCTTTCGCCTTTTGGTTTTAGGTTCAAGAAAATACGGCCAGAGTTTGTTCCGCTACTTGCACCGCCACCCAATACGGAAACGAAGCTTTCCACATTGGGATTTTTATTAATCATATCTGCAGCGCGATCTTGCAAGGCTAACATTGCTTCGAAAGATATATCCTCAGATGCTTCCGTAGTGATAATAATTTGACCAATATCTTCTTCAGGAAAGAAGCCTTTAGGGACATATATGAACATTGCGATAGTAATAGCAAAAGTAGCAAATGCCACACCTAGTACGATTCTTTTATGCTCAAGTGCTAATAAAAGAGTTCTTGAGTATCCTGCATAAATAGCATTGAAAAGAATATCAAACTTCTTTGTAATCCAATACTCTTTTGGATGACTTGAATGGTCAGACATGTCAGGTAAAAAGCGACTACATAACATTGGAACAAGTGTTAATGAAACGACTGCTGATACCAAAATTGATAAGCTAACCACTACAGCAAACTCTCTAAATAGCAATCCAACTGGACCTGGCATAAAGAAAATCGGAATAAAAACGGCAACCAGAGAAATAGAAATAGAGATGATGGTGAATCCAACCTCTTTACTACCTTTTAGAGAAGCTTGAAGAGGAGACATTCCTTCCTCAAGATAACGAATGATGTTTTCAAGAACAACGATAGAGTCATCCACAACAAGTCCCACAGCAAGGGTGATACCTAACAGAGAAATGTTATCTAGGCTGTAGCCCATCCAATACATTAAGAAAAATGCACCAATCAGGGATATTGGTAGACTTAATGCGGGGATTACTGTTGCTGATATGTGTTTTAAGAACAAGAAAATAACCAAAACCACCAAGAAAATAGTTAACAGTAAAGTAAAATTAACATCATGGATTGCTTCTTTAATGGAGCTGGAGCGGTCATTAAGTTGATTTATTTCAATAGAGCCTGGGAGTTGGGCTTGGAATTGCGGCAGCATTGCTTTAACACTGTCGACAACCTTGACTGTATTGGCGTTAGGTTGTTTTTGGATAGCTAAAATAATTGAGCGGTCAGATTTGAAGCGGCCCAAAGTATGAACGTTTTCGTAAGACTCTGAAACTTCAGCAACTTCACCTAATCTAATTGGAACCCCACTTCTTTGAGCAATAATTAAATTCGCATAATCTGATGCTTTTAACATTTGGTCATTTGCATAAATGGTTAGAGACTGCCGTGGACCCTCGAGCAGTCCAACTGGTGAGTTAGAGTTAGCTTTATTAATCGCGGTACTAATATCATCAAGTGTGATGTTGTTTAATGCTAATTTTGCTGGGAGCGCTCTGACACGAACAGCGTATCTTTTTGCACCATAAATTAAAACTTGGGCAACGCCTTCGATAGTTGAAAGGTTTGGAGAAAGTAAATTTTCAGCATAGTCATTGAGTGTTGCAAGATTTAGCGAAGGCGAGGTCATAGTTAAATACAACACGGGTGCATCGGCAGGATTCACCTTTCTGTAAGAAGGTGGAATCGTCATTTCAATTGGTAGACGCTTTTGAGCTCTCAAGAGAGCGGCTTGCACGTCTACTGCAGCTTTATCGATATCTTTATCATTACTAAATTCTAGGGTGATGTTTGTAGTACCAAGAAAATTTGTGGAACTAATAACATTAATACCGTCAATCGTTGAAAACTCTTTTTCTAAGGGTAGTGCAACACTCGAGGCCATATTTTCAGGACTCGCCCCTGGAAGTGTTGCAGAGACTTGGATCACTGGAGAGTTAAAGCTTGGTAAAGCAGCTACAGGGATTTTTGTATAGGCAATCGAGCCGGCTACTACGATAGCCAGAGATAGCAAAACTGTCATCACTGGACGTCTAATGCATATTTCTGAGATTGACATTAGGTATTCCTTCTAATTAGTTTTGGGATCCGCCCGAATTATTGTTTGACTTCTTCAGTTGTTTTTCTTGCGGAACCTTCTACAACTTTAAGGCCTTGTCGAATGTTTTGTTTACCCTCTACTACAATTCGATCATCAACTTTAAGACCGGTAATAACTGCTTGGCCGCTACTTTGAGTGATTACTTTTACTTTATTGAGAATAGTTTTGTTATCAGCATCAACCGTATAGATGAGGTCGCCTTGAGTATTAGAAATGATGGATTGACTAGGAACAACGAGGGCATCCTTAATGATTTGTGTTTGTAAATTTACATGTACGAACTGTCCGGGAGCAAGGCTAAAGTCGGAGTTATCTAAAGTTGCTTTAACTCTGAATGATCCAATAGCGGGATCAATTTGATTATCAATTACAAAAACCTTACCTTTTTTAGAAGCACCATTATCAAGATTTACGTTTACGATAATTCCCCCCACAGTTTTTTGTGCAGTGATAAGACTAGCCATATAGGATTCAGGAACGGTAAATTGAACATTGATAGGGTTCAATTGAGAGATGGTAACCATTGCACCCTGTGTCGAGGTACTGGTAGCCGATGAGGAAGTTGAAACTACGTTACTTGACGAAACTAGGGTACCTGGAAACACATTGATAACACCAGCTCTTCCTGAAATTGGTGAAAGGATGTAGTCATAACTCAGGGCTACTTGTGCAGAATTTGCGGCAGCTCTTGCGGAATTCGCATTTGCCATAGCTGTATCTAAACTTGCTTGAGAGATAAAATTCTGTTTAGCTAATTCAACCGCACGGTTATATTGACGCTCAGCATCTTCAGCTAAGGCTTTAAATTTTTCGTAATTAGCTTTATCTGCACGGTCATCCAAAGTGAAGAGTAGATCACCTTGTTTTACATCTTGACCATCCTTAATATGAATTTTTGCAACCACATTAGAAACTTGTGGTCTGATATCCACAATATTGGTAGCAACAATATTGCCAGATGTTTCGATGATGACGGGATAATCTTGTTGAGCAACTTTTGCAGTTACAACAGTTTGGACTATTTCAGGGGGAGTTTTTTTAGTTTTAAAAAAAGATGAGTAGAAAAAATATACAAAAATCGCAATGATTACTAAAGTAATTATGGTGTATAAAAATTTTTTATTAGAAAAACGCCCCTTAGATTGTGTATTCATGAATCTCCAGTAATGTCCAATCTTTTTATTATAAAAATTAGTAAGTTAAAAATGCCTAAAATAACTAAC
>DAIQPR010000081.1:0-10219 GCA_036787315.1 Polynucleobacter sp.
AGCTTCTAACCATTTACCTAATAAAACCATAGTGATAATAACGGCGGATCCTTCAAAGTACAGCTCATGCGTATGGGATTGCGTCAAGATTAAATATACACTTAAGCCATAGGCAGAGCTTGTGCCTAGAGCAATTAATAAATCCATATTGCCTGTCCCACCCATTAGTGATTTAAATCCAGCGCTATAAAAGCGCCAACCTAAAATAAATTGAATGGGTGTTGCTAAGGCTAGTTGCCACCAAGGGCTTAGACTCCAATGAATTCCAAAAGGCATCAGAATCATTGGAATGACAAGTGGAATACTAAGACATATGCTGATTAGAACATTGCTTAATCCATTTAATCCCCAGGATATTTTATTTTCATCATCATGAGCTTTGCCTCTTGGGGAACTTAATTTTGCTTCATAGCCTGTTTTTTCAACAGCATGAATAATGTCATTCAGTTCAATATGAGAGTCTTTGGAGAGGCGAACATTAGCTTGCTCTGTGGCTAAATTAACGCTCACACCGTCAACACCGGGTAACTTGCTGATAGCTTTTTCTACTCGACTTACACAACTTGCACAAGTCATTCCTTCAATATCAAGAGAGTAAAATTGATTTAGAGCTATAGATGTGTTTTCCATAAGTCAATACTATATTAATATGGTCTTATATTAGTAATTTATTATTTTAGGAGGTAATATGCTTTTTACAGTAACTGGAATGACTTGTGGAGGTTGCGTTAAGGCTGTCACTAGGGCGATTCAGTCAAGCGATCCTAAAGCAGAGGTGAGTGTGGATTTAGCAACTCAAAAAATTGAAATCAAATCCGACTTAAGCCCAGAAAAAGCAAGAGAATTGATTGAGGACGCTGGTTACCCTGTAGTGAGCTAAATTTGCTTTCAAAGAACTAATTCTGAGTAGGGACACTTCTTTCAGATATTTCTGACATGTGGTTTGATTATTTTATATAAAAAATAGTTCAAAAATGGATGATTATTTTTTTTATAGTCAATCATGAAACCAATCCGTAAAACAATACCAAGAGTTCAGTTAACGAATGCTGAGATGATGCATGGGTTACGAAAAGCAAAAAAGAGAAATCGTCTGCTCAAGCACGATTTAAAACAATTACATTTAGAACTTTACATAAAAGAATTACAGTCAAATGAGACTCGATCTTCGCGAAGAGACTGGATGGCCTTTGCGCTCATATGTATTGTGATAGTTACTTTGGTTCTACGCTGGGTTGGGTTGGAGCAGTTTGGAAGTGTTGGCTTTATTAGCTCTGTACAACAAACTGGAAACAATCACAATATTGAGCAAGTTCCACAGGATCCCATTGATAAATGAAGCATGGTATGAGCCGGTGAGGTCAAAAACTTTTCCGGATAACCATCCACCCAGTGCCATGCCAATCATGGTGGCCATAATGCATAATCCAACCCGCTTACTTAGCTCATGGATAGGAAAGTATTCTCTAACAATGATGGCGTATGCGGGAATAATACCGCCTTGAAAAAGCCCAAAGAGGGCAGCGATAATATATAGGGAGATAAGGCTATCGAAAGGTAAAAATAATAGTAGAGCAATTCCTTGAAGGACAGAGCCTAATAGTAAAGTTTTCAATCCACCGATACGGTCACAAATCACGCCAGATATTAATCGACTTGCAACACCGCAAGCCAACATGAGAGAAAGCATTTCAGCACCTCTAGCGGCATTAAATCCGAGGTCATTACAGTACGCTACGATATGCACTTGGGGCATGGACATAGCAACACAACAACCAACACCTGCTATGCAAAGTAATGTTTGGGCAAAATTAAGAGAAAGGTTAAAAGGCCTTTCTCTATTAAGAGTTGTATTAACAGAAATATTAGCTGCAGGGGCAAGTGGGGGTCTTATGCGTAATAGCAAAGCTAATAAAAACATTCCAGTGCCACATACGATACCCATGGCAATATAAGTATTGCGCCAACCAATATGATCGATGCCGTACTGGACGATAGGTGGCCAAATCGTTCCTGCTAAATAGTTTCCGCTAGAACAAACACCAACGGCAATACCTCTGTATTTACTCCACCACATTGAGGTATCTGACATAAGCGGTGCGAAGGTGGCAGAAGCTCCAAAGAAGCCTAATAGAAGACCATGAAAAATGCCGAACCAAATGATATTTGGGGCAAAGCCTGATGATACGTATCCCATTCCGACGCAAACAGCCCCTAATAAAAGAGCATTGGATACCCCAAATCGATCAGTTAGCTTGCCCATCAGAATACTTCCCAAGCCCAAACCTAACATCATGTAGGTATAGGGTAGAGATACAGCTGAACGACTTACTTGAAATTCCGCTTGAACCGCTGGTAGAAAAACTGCAACGGCATACATTGAACTGGTACCCAATGTCATGAGTAGGACAGCGATCAAAAGTCTTTTTGCAGCAGCTTTTGAATCTATTGCCTCTGGGGGTGCAGTTTTGATAGTCTGTTTCATTTTTATAATAGAAGATTACCATAATTTAATGGTCTTTCATGGATCACTCATTTTTCATGTAAAAAGATTTAGAATTTGTCATCACCATTTCTAATGTAAAAAATGACTCAATTTATACGTAAGCTATTCATTGGTACTGTTTTCATTGGCATATCTCAATTTGCAATGGGCGCAAGCTTTGACTGCAACCTAAGTACCTTAAATGCTACTGAGCAATTTATTTGCAAGAATCCAGAGATTTCAGATTTAGATACTCGTATGGCGACTATATATACTGAAAATTATAAAAAGTTATCACCTACAAATCGCGTTGCTTATATAAACGGACAACGTGATTGGTTAAAGTATTGGCCGCAGTCTTGTAAGAGAAGTTATAACCCTGAGCAAGACGCAAGTATTTTTTTGGCGTGCGCAAAACGTGAGTATGAAAATCGCTTGGAATTACTTCCTGTACGAAAACTTAATAACCAGTGGTTGGTCTTTAATGTAGCCCGTTATTCAGTTACTAAAGCTGATCCAGCATCAGTTCCAGATTGGGTAAAGACGGTTGATCATTCTCTTGTATATCCCAAAATTGAAACGCAAAATTTAAGTGCTACAGAATTACAAAACGCAAATCAACTTAATCAATGGATTGGCTCAGTTATCAAAAAACTTGGCTTAAAAAATAGGATAAGTCTTAACGAAGATAGTATGGATTCGTTTTTAAATGTCAGCATTGATGACGTTAGCCCAGATATATTTAGAGTACAAACGCGTTATTATTTTTATGCATTTGGGGCGCATGGTAATAGCGTATTTAATAATTTACATTATCTTCTTTCAAAGAATAGGGAACTCCAAGAGGCTGATATATTCCAAGGTGCATGGAAGGGTGGCACTTCTCAAAAAATATATAGAAATTTAAAGACTGAGTATGCCGAGATGGTTTTAGTCGATTCTGCAAAGCCAGTTGCTGACAGTATTGGTCGAGTCCAGTCTTGGAAATTAAAAAAGGATGGAATGGTATTTGAGTTTAATCCTTACGAACTTACAGCCTATGCTGCAGGGGCTCCTGAAGTTAAGATCGATTGGAGTGACTTGAACAGCTATTTAACAGACTATGCAAAGTCCCAAATCAAAGAGATGTATTAGGGACTTTAAGCTGTTTTAGGTGCTAAAAACTCAACGGGTTTTTCTCTGATCGGCATATGGATGAGTGCAGCAAACACTGCTAATGCTATATCCATAAACCAAACCCAGTTGTAGTTGCCGTTACGCTGAAATACTTGTCCACCCAGATAAGCTCCAAGGAAACCACCAAGCTGGTGTGTGAACAACACAATCCCGAATAGTGTTCCCATGAATTTAGGGCCAAATAATTTCGCAACTAATCCTGCTGTTGGTGGCACTGTTGATAAATAGGTTAATCCCAAAGTTGCAGCAAATAATAAAACAGTTAATTCAGTCTTGGGGGCTAATAAGAAGAGAATAACAATGAGGCCACGAGCAGCGTAGATGTAACTCAATAAATGCTTCATTGGAATCTTGGTGGTGATCCAACCAGCACCTAGGCTACCCACGATATTAAATAAACCAATGGTGGCTAAGGCCCAGCCTGTGAATGTTGGTGGAAGTCCGCACAAATCAATAATACCTGGCATATGTGTAGCAATAAAAGCCACATGAAATCCACAAACAAAAAATCCAGCATTTAACATTAAGTAACTTGGAGTTTTAAATGCCAGCGCTAAACTTTGTTGAAAATTAGGTGATTGCCCTGCATTTTGTTGCGTAGCAATTGTATTTTTTTTACCTCTAAGAAGAAGTGATAGTGGAATAGTGATAAGACAAAACAAAGCAATGTAGGTCAAACCATTTTGCCATCCTGCATGAACGATTAACCAACCTGCAAGAGGTGCCATGATGAACTGCCCTATAGAGCCTCCGGCATTGACAAGACCAGCGTAAAAGCCTCCAGTACCTGGTGGTACGAAACGATTGACTGCAGACATTAATACGGAGTTACCTGCAAAACCAGCACCACCTGCGGATAAGATACCGATTGTAATAATTAGTTCAAGTTGTGTAGTTGCATAAGGGATTAGCAGAGTGCCAGTGATACACATCGCAATCCCGATTAAGAGTGCTTTTTCAGTACCGTATTTATCAGAGATGGCGCCTGCGAAGGGCTGAAAAGCCCCCCAGGCTAATTGACCGCATGCAAATGCAAGGCTAACAGCGACAATACCCAAACCAGTATGGTTATTGATAGAACTAAAAAACATTGGCACTGATTGTCGCACTCCAAAGATCAGTGCAAAGATAGCTACTGCAGCGCCTACATTGATTAAATACGGTTTATCTTTTAGAGCCAATTTATTTATTCTTCTTTAATTTTGTTTTGGATTACGAACTGTCCCCAAGTATTCATTTGTTTCTTTAGGAAAGGAGTAAATACTTCTGGGCCGCCTGCAATGATAGCAATACCTTGATCATCCAGTTTTTTAGCAATTTCTGGTTGGTTCAATACGGTAATAACTGCTTGATTCATTTTAGTAATGATATCTTGCGGTGTTTTGGCAGGTGCGATTACGCCCCACCAAGCTGGTGCATCAAAGCCAGGGAAGCCACTCTCTGCAATTGTTGGTACATTTGGTAAGTCTTTGCTACGCTTAGGGCTTGTAACAACTAAAGGAACAACTCTGCCAGTATCGATGTGTTGTTTCATGAGGTAGATGGACCCAACAGCAAGTTGCACGTGACCAGCTAGGGCATCTGCCATGAGTGGACCACCTCCACGATAAGGGATATGCGTCCATTCGAATTTAGATTTTTTAGCAAGTGAAGCCATTGCTAAGTGTCCAAGACTTCCAGTACCAATAGATCCGTAGTTAAAAGGTGTTCCAGTTTTGGAGTCAGTAGTTAATTGTTTAAAACTTGTAATACCTGACTTATTACTTGCCGCTAAAACCATTGGAGAAGTACCTACAAGAGTAACTTGGGCAATGTCTTTTAGTGTGTCGTACGGCATTTTTTCTTTGAGTGCTTGATTGACTCCATGCGTATCGAAAACTACCGCAAAAGTGTAACCATCTGGGTCTGAGCGAACAAGTGCACTTGTACCGATAACGCCTGAGGCACCACCGACGTTTTCTACGATTACAGTTTGCTTGAGTTGATTTTGTAGTGCTGGAGCTAATACTCGAGCTACAGCGTCAACTGATCCACCAGGAGGAAAAACGGAAATTAATCTAATAGGTTTACGCGTTGGCCAGTCGTCTGCAGCCAATGCTGTGTTCAGGCTTAGGATTAAAGCGAAAAGATAAATTAATTTCTTCAACATTGATTATTTTCCTTAGTTAATAAGTCTACAAGCAAATTATTGCAGGTTGTTGTCTTGCTGATGTACCCATTTCATCATAAAAAACATGATACTAGCAAACCCCACAGCAAGAATTGGATATGCTAAAAATTCTACAAAATAAAAGGACCCAAGCTGAAGCCCTGAATAATAGGCAAGGGGTCCAAAAACACCTCCCAATACAAGCATGAGCTTTGGTTTATTTTTTAACCAAGAAAAGGAAGCTTTAGCGGAGGCGCCAAAGCTAAGCCAAAGTATGGAGAGCCACCATGGTTGTAAAAATTTCAGCGGTTCAGGGTAAGGGGATTGAAATGAAATGAGACCAAGAAGGCCCAGCAGTGAATCCAAGAAAAAGCCCATTGCTAAAACTTTTAACAAGAAAAGATAAGCAATTTTCTTGTGTGTTTGTTTTGTAATGTATGTGTTTAAGTAAACCATACCGACAATCAAGGGTAGAAGTGGATAGTGGTGGCTGATTCCCCATGCACAGGCAAACCAAACGGCTTGGAAACCAAGGATCATCCACCAAAAATACATTGTCATTCTTTAGTGAAAGATAAAGTAACTTCACCTAAATAGACACCAAACTTAGACATTTCTGCTTTGTTTAACATTACTTTAGAGTTAATTAAATACATCCAGTCATTAAACTGTACTTCAATAGTTTTTCCATCCACGGGTAATAAAAGCGTGTATTTCCAATTCAAAGCATTACCGGCGGAGATTCCTTCTGCAACTCCTTTAACATCTGCAGCGCTGCCTTCAAAATGATTTGGGGATGTTTCTTTGATGGTCCAAATTCTTTTTTGTGTACTTCCATCTGAATAGAGGAAGGACTCATCCAAGGTTCCGGTATTGACGCCATCGATCATTTTCCAGTTAGAAACAATTTCTACTGTAAAACGTTTTACAACTTTACCGCTGCGATCAGTGAATATTCCATAAGCATTTGTTTTGCCATTGAAGTATTCAGAGAGCTTTAATGTGGGCATTTCTTTTGCATAATCATCGACTTTGATACTTGAGCATGAAGCTAAAGTTAAAAGAGAAAAAATGATTAAAACTTTAGAAAAGATATTCTGGCTTAAGCGCAACATAAATAGCTCCTTTGATGAATATCATCATTATGTCAAATCATTCAATAAATAAATATTTATTTGTTAAAACAATGACGATAGTAAGGAAATAAATGTTGAAGAGAGAGGAGTATTTAATAAAATTATTTCATGAACATAAGTAAATCTCAAATGTGCCTGGAGGTTCATCCTGGCGAATTTATCAGACAAGAATTTTTACAAGCTAGAGGACAAAGTATTTTTGACTTTGCGATGAAGATGGGGATATCTGAAAAGCTGGCTTGTGAAATATTAGTTGGAATTCAACCCATTACTCCCATGCTTGCAGACAAGCTGGCAGTTCTCTACGGGGTACAAAGCCAGTACTGGTTAGAAATGCAGGCTTTGTACAATTCAAAAAAAGAATTACACGGTTTGCACAGCAATTAAATCTAGCGGTGATACTTTATTAGCTTGAATATATCTGGCGAGATAAGCTGAGCTTGAAGCGCAAGGGATTTTTGCGTAAACAATGTGTCCTGAGCCTGGTGCAACTTGGATTGGTTTGCCATCTTCGCTCCAAAGGGCTTCAATCACAACATCTTGGTTGCCATGTGGTTCAATGATTTCGATCTTATCGCCAACAGCGAATCTATTTTTGACATCGATCTTAACGCCTTTGACGGGATCTATTTCCATGACGCTACCGACATACATACTTCTTCCAGAAATAGAAAATCCTTTGAGGTAATTTTGATAATCTGAATCATGGTGACGTTGATAGAAGCCATCTGTATATCCGCGGTTTGCAAGTCCTTCGAGATGGCCTAGCAATTCAGGTTGGAAAGGTCTTCCAGCGGCTGCATCATCAATTGCTGTTCTGTAGGATTGGCATGTTCGCGCAACGTAATAAGGGGACTTTGTTCTACCTTCAATTTTGAGGGAATCAATTCCCATTTGCGTTAAGCGTTCTACGTGTTCAATAGCACGTAAGTCTTTTGAATTCAAGATATAGGTACCATGCATATCTTCTTCGATCGGCATTAATGCATCTGCTTTGCCGCCTTCTTCCAATAAGAAGATATCTCCAGTTGCATCCTCAGAGCCAGGATAAATCTTGTAATCCCATCTGCATGAATTGGTGCAGGCCCCTTGATTAGGGTCACGACGATTGAAATAGCCTGATAAAAGGCAACGACCAGAGTAGGCGATACAGAGTGCACCGTGTACAAAGACCTCGAGTTCCATATCAGGACAATCTTGTCTAACGGCCTCAATCTCATCTAATGAAAGTTCGCGCGAAAGAATAATGCGAGAGATACCCACCTTTTGCCAAAATCGTGCAGCAGCGCCGTTAACCGTATTTGCTTGCACAGAAAGGTGAATTGGCATATCTGGCCAATTTTCACGCACCATCATAATCAGACCTGGGTCAGACATAATTAGCGCGTCTGGACCAAGATCAATAACAGGTTTCATGTCTTGCACAAATGTTCTTGTCTTACTACCATGGGGAAGAATGTTTGAAACTAAGTAGAACTTTTTGCCTAGAGCATGAGCGTGATTGATTCCGCCAGCTAAAACATCCAAATCACCGAAGTCATTATTTCTGACACGAAGAGAATATCTTGGTTGACCTGCATAAATTGCGTCAGCACCAAAATCAAATGCTGTATCAAGCATTGCTCTGCTACCCGCTGGGGCAAGAAGTTCAGGTTTTTTCATAGACTCATTTCAATGGGGTTTAACAAGAAAAGCAAAAATTATTTCAAGCTGTTAAATCAATAAAGACTCTACCATCTTCAGCTTTAATTGGATACGTCTTGATAGGTTTATCAACAGGGTCGCACATGACTCGACCATCACGAATATCGAATCTTCCTTGATGGAAAGGGCATTCAATTTCGTGACCTTCTAAAAATCCATCAGAGAGTAAAGCATTGCCGTGGGTGCACACGTTATCGGTACAGTAAAGATTGCCGTCGACATTGTAAACAGCCAAATTTTTATTACCAGTATCAAGACGAACCACTTCACCTTCAAAAGTGTCATCCATTGACATCAAATCTGTCCAAACATTACTCATTTAGTGGCCTCAAGCAAATAAATAGCTATTTTACTCAATCTAAGCTCAAAATTTCACTCCCAGCATTTAAACATTAAGAAAATTGCCATATATCGGAAAACTTTCAAGTTAATTGAATTTCAGTGCATAATGCATTTTTTAGGAAATTATGGCTCTAAAATCCACTATTTATAAAACCATTCTCAATATTGCCAATATTGATAAAGGATATTATCAAGAACACTCATTTACGCTTGCTAGACATCCGAGCGAGACAGATGAGCGGATGATGATACGTTTGGTCGCAATGGCTATGCAAGCTCATCAGCTACAAGATACTTGCGGTGGTGATGGTGTTTTAGCATTTGGAGCTGGTTTATCGGATGCAAACGAACCAGATGTTTGGTTAAAAGATTTCTCTGATCAAATTCAAGTATGGATAGAGGTTGGTCAACCTGAAGAGAAGCGAATTTTAAAAGCCTGTGGTCGAGCGAGCCAAGTATTTATTTACGCCTATCATCATGCCAGTTCAGTATGGTTCAAGGGGATAGAAAACAAATTATCAAGATTAAAAAATCTTGAAATTTATCAAATCTCGCATGAACAATCTTTAGAACTATCTTTAATGGCGCAGAGAACAAAGCATCTTCAAGTTACTATTCAAGAGGGAAATTGCTTAATTAGCAATGGCGATAAAGTATTAGAAATTAACTTTGAGCGTCTTTTTTAAGTGCTTGGATCTTCAGCCAAAGAATAGATCCTGAGGTTCCTAATGTGATGATATTCGCGATGAGAACTGGTAAATTCCAAATCAGAGTTGCGTAAATAATCCACAGAATCACACCAGTAGTAAACAAAGAGTACATTGGCAGAGAGATGCCTGACATATCTCTTGTTTTCCAAGATTGAACTGTTTGGGGAATAAAAGCAATAGTGGTCAGAGTGGCTGCGATAAAGCCCAGATAGTCAGCATTCATATTTCATTAATTTTCTCGAAGTTCTTTACGTAAAATTTTGCCGACATTCGACTTCGGTAAGGATGACACAAATTGAATATGTTTGGGTCTTTTATAGTTTGTTAAATTTTTTGCACAGTGTTCAAAGATAAGTTCTTCTGTGAGTGATTCATCTTTTTTAACGATGAATGCTTTGACACTACTACCAGAATGCGCATCGTCAACACCGATAACAGCGCACTCTAAAATTTGTGGCATTTGGTATAAGACTTCTTCGATTTCGTTTGGATAGACGTTAAATCCAGAGACAATAAT
>DAIQPR010000082.1:0-10191 GCA_036787315.1 Polynucleobacter sp.
GATTTACGCCGTGGCAGAAAAACTGCAAATGCAGTTTTCGGAAATGCCGCAAGTGTTTTAGTCGGCGACTTCCTCTATTCAAGAGCATTCCAAATGATGGTTGTGCCCGGTGAAATCAAAATAATGGAAATTTTGTCAAATGCGACAAATGTGATCGCCGAAGGTGAAGTTCTTCAATTACTGAATCTAAATGACCCTTTGGTCAATGAAGATCGTTATCACAAAGTGATTTTGTATAAAACCGCAAAATTATTCGAAGCTGCTGCTGAACTAGGCGCTGTTCTTGCTGGAGCAACTTCTTCTCAAATACAGACTGCAGGTGAATTTGGTCAACACGTTGGTGTGGTTTTCCAACTTATTGACGATTGGTTGGATTACTCAGCCTCTTCTGCAGTCATGGGTAAAAATGCTGGAGATGATTTAAGAGAAGGTAAACCGACTTTGCCTTTAATCTATCTTTTAAATGAAGGCACACCTTCACAAAAAGAAATGGCTGCTCGTGCTATCGAACAAATTGAAGAATGCGACGAAGAATTCTTTAATGAAGTTTTAAGTGCAGTCAAAACAAGCGGTGCTTTGGAATATACCTTGCATCAAGCTGAATTAAAAGCAAATCAAGCAAAAGAATGCTTGGTACAGTTCCCAGATAACGAGAGCACTCAAGCGCTCTACCAACTTTGCGACTACTCCCTAGCAAGACCTTTCTAATTAGCCGCAACTCTTTTAAGTATCATTTCCACTTTAGAAGTTTGATCACGTGTAATCACTTGATATGAGCGATCATTGATAAACATTAATTTGCCATCAACTGTGATCCTGGCCATCACAGCATAAGTGTGACTCGGATTAATTTGTTGCGGATCATATTCGATGACAAATGGGATGGGTACCTGTCCAATAGGCGTCATTTTTTTCTGGCTTATGATTTGATAAGGCGCATCTGCAAGAGATACATCCGCCAAAGTAATTTCTAATTGCGCTGAAGGAGGTAAAGCCATCCTCTCTAAATAAGCAACACTTCCTTCTACACTCGCTATTTTTTGCATTGTTGAACATCCTGCTAAAAATGCTAAAACGATAAAAATGAAATAAAACCTTACTTTTAGAATATTCATGAGGAAATGGGTGAAATAACAGGCTGATCAGGTTGAGACATAAAGTGTGGCGACATAATCTGAATACCTTCACGATTAAATTCATCCTGAATTTTTTGATGTAACTCAGACAATATTTTGATTTGTATCTCTGGATGATTTGTATGAATAAATAATTGATACTCTACATAAAAATCACTGAGCGCTCTTTGGTATACATAAGGCGAAGGTGAGCTCTGAATTTGATTGGTAGACAATGCAGCATTGATGAGCATTTCATGAACTTTTCTCCAAGGTGCGTCATAGCCAATAGTGACGGTTGTGGAGAGTAAGGTTCCTGTAGAGTCATTTAGACGTGTGTAATTCTCAATCGAATTAGAAATAATGACTGAATTTGGAATAGTGGTTTCAATTTTATTTTGCGTTTGTATCTTGGTCGCCAAACCTCCAACCTCAGTAACAACACCCTTGATACCATTAACTTGTACAAAATCACCAACTCTTAAGGCTCTTGAATATACAACCACCAAACCACTCATTAACTGAGTGACTAAACCTGTTGAGCCTAAAGAAATAATAACCCCTAATAAAACAGATAAGCCTTTAAAAGCCTCACTATTTGAGCCAGGTATAAAAGGATAAATAATAGAGATACATAAACCCCAAAGAATAACAGTGGTAATTCTTTGAGTAGCACTGACCGTCTCAAAATGTAAAAAAGGTATCTTCAATTGCCCCGATTGAACACGACGGAAGAAGACTTTCAAAAGGTCTAAAACAGACCGGGTGATAAAGATGACTATAAAAATAGTAATTAAATTTGGAATTGCCCCCAAAACTGATTCCACAATCCAACTCAAAGTACTTGTAACGTGCAATCCTAATTTATGACCAATTGGATACGTCCAAGGGAAACGACTTAAACTAAAAGTAGCCCAAGCATACAAAAGAATTAGCACAATTAACCAACTAATAATTTGGGTGAATCTCGCACTAAACATAAAGAAATACTCACTCCAATGTGTACCATTGGTGTGCGCTGAAACATCACGACATTTTTTTAATAAAAAGTGACCAACCCAATTTAGTAAACGGCGAACCACAACTACCAATAGAATTAATGCAAGAGTTGCTAGCGTTACAGAAATTGCTTCATGAATCAAAAAAGAGAGTTTGCTCTGTTTATATTGAGCATTTTTTAACTCCTCTAGTATTTTGATTGTTTGATCAACCAAATCATTCATTTGTTGATTTGACTCAGAATCTAAGTCTTTTTCAATGATTGAGAATAAATGTCGGTTTCCTAAATGAAACTGAAAGCCTTTTTCACCTGCCAAAGTAAAGGGCACTGCTCGAACATCTTCAGTAAGCTCACCCACCTCAACTTGATTGATCCTTTTTAAAGCGTTATCTACACGAACTGCTGGAGAGGCTCCATTTAAATATCCTCTAAAAGTCGCAAGATCCCGATTCATATAAGTGAGCGTCTGTGGACGAACCTCATCAGCCACTTTAGATTGCGAGAAAACATTCTGAGAAATCAGAAAACTTAATACTAGAAAAAAGCTTAGGAAAAAGTGACTAGTTCTTCTTAGGATATGCATTTTGTATCTCTTTTATTTTTTAATGAGAAAATTCAATTTACTTCATTTTGCCTAATTTTGATGACGAAAGCCAACTACCGACCTGAAATTGATGGATTGAGAGCAATTGCGGTGTTGTCCGTTCTCCTTTTCCATACTTTTCCAGAATTTTTGCCTGGTGGATTTGTGGGTGTTGATATTTTCTTTGTAATCTCAGGCTATCTCATCACACAAATCATTTTCCAAGAACTTCAAAATCATGATTTTAAGCTCTGGAACTTTTATCAACGCCGAATTCGCCGCATTTTTCCAGCACTTCTGATTGTTTTTTTAACTTGCACTATCCTAGGATGGATCATTCTCACCCCCGCAGAATATGAACTTTACGGTACCCATATGTTGGCAGGGGCTGGATTTGTTCCCAACATCATATTTTGGCGAGAGGCTGGGTACTTCGATAAAGAAGCAATCACTAAGCCATTATTGCACCTGTGGTCTCTTGGTGTAGAAGAGCAATTCTATTTAGTATGGCCTCTTATTCTTGGCATCAGTTGGAAACTATTAAAGCCAAACTCATCCAGAGTATTAGCAATAGCAAGCCTGCTACTTTTAACATCACTCCTTTGGAGTAGTTATCAAATCAGTCATAACCCAATTGCTGATTTTTATTCGCCATTTTCAAGATTTTGGGAACTTGCACTAGGCGGCTGTATAGCATTGTCGGGTTCTAAACTTGTATTCAATCCATCAACTAGCCGTTGGGGTCAGTTACTTGGATTTGTTTTACTTATTTTCTCTTTATGGGGACTGAATGAGCAAACCCCCTTTCCAGGATTATGGGCACTATTCCCTTGCTTAGGTTCTGCCTTGATATTACTTTTCTCAAGCTCATTTGAGAATATGCCAATCCGCATCCTAAGTCTGCGGCCACTCGTTTTTATTGGTTTAGTGAGTTACC
Source organism: Polynucleobacter sp. (assembly GCA_036787315.1). Taxonomy (GTDB): domain Bacteria; phylum Pseudomonadota; class Gammaproteobacteria; order Burkholderiales; family Burkholderiaceae; genus Polynucleobacter. The sequence goes on from DAIQPR010000082.1 coordinate 3,636, forward strand.
CACTCTATCTGTGGCACTGGCCACTTCTTTCTTTTGCTCGAATTTTAGAAGGTCAAGCTATTTCAGCAAGTGCAAAATGCAGTCTGTTGCTTTTGTCCTTTGTTTTGGCATATTTAACTTATGCTTTTTTAGAAAAACCAATACGATCTTCACGCAAACCTAGAACAGCAATCGTTCTCTTACTTTGCATGTTGTTAGCCCTTAGTTTTGGTGTTGTTCTCAGGAAAAAAGATGGCTTTAAACATCGTCATGAGAATGTATTGTTGGCAGATCCTAACTCAATGGTTGTTGGTGAGCATCGCAATGAAATTTTGAGGCCTTGTAAATTATCAATGCCTATTTCGAATGATTTAGATTGCTTTGCTGATTTAAGAGATCCCGTTCCTTACGCAATGCTGGGGGATAGTAAAGCTGAGGCTTTATATTATGGACTTACAACAGTTTCGTCTGATCAAGGACATTGGTTATTAGTCGATGGAGTTCACCCTATACCCAAAGGCGCAGGGCAAGATCCACGCGTTGAACAGGTATTCGAAGCTGTTAAGAATACCGAGACAATCAAAGTTGTTGCTATTGCAAATACGATCGCCGGTCTATTCCCTTTAGAGAAAAAAACAGGATTAATTCCTCAAGGAGCATCGGTCTACCCCAAGCAATTAGAAATCTGGAGTGAGCAAATTAGAGGTTTAGAACAAGCCCATAAAAAAGTCCTTGTGATTGTTGATAATCCAATATTCCCAGACCCAACCAGTTGCATTTATGGGGGACTCACTTCTTCTAAATTACTCAATCAGATTTTTACACGCAAAGCAAATCCATACTGCTCCATTAGCTATGATGAATTTTTGAAGGGAACAAATGCATATCGCTTGTGGCTCAAGGAACTTCAAGCACTTCACCCCAAGGCTATCATTTTTGATACAAGTCCCTATTTGTGCGACATTAAAAATAATATCTGTGGCATTACAGAAGGTAATCAGTTTTTGTATAGCTATAGCAACCATATTTCTGACTATGCAGCAAAAAAAATCGGCTTGGCTTTAACTCCTATAGTTGATCAACTTGCTAAGGAGTAAAATATAGACATATTGTCAATCTTACGGAAAACTTAATCCTATGGTTCAAACTGCATTAATGACTGCTTCTCCAACATCTTGGTCCGTTTCTCAAGTCGAAGAACTTTATAACTTACCCTTCCAAACTTTGATGTCGCGCGCAGCAAAAGTTCATCATGAAAATTTTCCAGAAGGTGATATCGAACTAGCAACACTGCTTTCTATTAAAACAGGCGGATGCCCTGAGGATTGTTCTTATTGCCCCCAAGCAGCTCGTTACCATACAGGTGTTGAAGCAACTAAATTGATGGATTTAGAAGAAGTGTTAGAAGCAGCAAGAGCTGCTAAAGCTGCAGGATCCAATCGTTTTTGTATGGGAGCAGCATGGCGCGAACCTAAAGACCGCGATATTGAAAAAGTTGCAACAATGATTCGTGAAGTCAAAGCAATGGGGCTTGAAACTTGTGCCACTTTGGGAATGCTTGAAAAAACACAAGCTCAAGCACTTAGCGAAGCTGGCTTAGATTATTACAATCATAATTTAGATACCAGCGAAGATTTTTATGGCAGTATCATCAAAACTCGTGAATACCAAGATCGCCTAGACACTCTAGGTAATGTCAGGGAAAGCGGTATGTCCGTTTGTTGTGGCGGTATTATTGGTATGGGTGAAACGCGTCGTCAACGTGCCTCATTAATTGCACGCTTAGCAAACTTATCACCATACCCAGAGTCAGTTCCAATCAATCATCTGGTCCCTATGCCAGGAACCCCTCTTGAAAATCAAGCGCCTTTAGATCCTCTTGAGTTCGTGAGAACCATTGCTGTTGCAAGAATTACGATGCCGACTGCTCGCGTAAGATTGTCTGCTGGTCGCCAACAACTTGGTAAGGCAGTTCAAGCGATGTGCTTTATGGCTGGCGCTAATTCAATATTCTATGGCGATAAATTATTGACTACCAATAATCCTGAAGCACAAGCTGACCTCGCATTACTTCAAGAACTTGGTCTAAAAACAAAAACAAATCAAACTGCCGAAATAGCAGTTTGATCGTTTAAATAATCTGAAGCATTATTTTGCCAATATGAGCGCTACTTTCCATGCGCTCATGCGCCTTTACGACTTGATCTAAAGGATATATTGAGTCAATGACAGGTAAACATTGGCCGGCAATTAATTTGGGCCAAATGTTTTCTTTTAAGGATGTAGCAATGGCCGCCTTTTGTGCGTCACTTCTTGGTCGTAAAGTAGCACCTGTATAAGTCAAACGCTTGCGCATAATTACTTGAACATCCAATGGTGCTTTACTGCCTTCTAAAAAAGCAACCTGCAATAAACGCCCATCAACAGCAAGTGACTGAAGATTTCTTTGAATATATGAACCTCCCACCATATCCAAAATAACATTCACACCCTTTTTTTGAGTCAGTTCTTGAATGCGCTCAACGAAATCTTCTTCTTTGTAATTGATAGCCTGATCAGCACCAATTTGTAAACAGGCTTTCAATTTTTCTTGATTACCGACAGTGGTGTAGGCTATCGCTCCGAAAGCTTTTGCAAACTGAATCGCTGTAATGCCAATGCCACTTGATCCGCCATGAATGAGTATCGTCTCACCAGCCTGAAGATGACCCATATCAAAAAGATTGGACCATACTGTGAAGTAGTTTTCTGGAATTGCGGCTGCTTGTACCATCGTTAATCCAGATGGAATAGGCAAACAACTTCCCACATCACATACACAATAATCTGCATAAGCACCACCAGGTGTTAAAGCACAAACTTGATCACCAACTTTAAATTCAGTGACTTCGCTTCCAAGCGCTGCTATTTCACCTGCCACTTCTAATCCTAAGTATGGTGATGCTCCCGGAGGTGGAGGATAAGACCCAGAACGCTGAAAAACATCTGGACGATTTACGCCTGCAACATGAACTCGAATAAGCACTTGTCTAGCAGAAGCTTGTGGTACATCAACTTCTTCAATTTTCATGACATTAGCAGGACCACCCATGCCATGGGTTACAACGCGCATTTTATTATTCATACTCTATCTCTCTCATCTGATACTTATAAACGCTGCAATCTTTCAATAGCCGCTTTCATGGTTTCTTCTTTTTTCGCAAAACAAAAGCGAATCACATTCGCATTTTGAGGAGTACCATAGAACGCACTAACTGGAATTGCAGCAACTTTTATCTCTTTTGTTAACCAAGTACAAAAATCTGTTTCATTCAGCTTAGCCTCAGGAACACTTAATTGTGAATAATCTACACACTGAAAATACGTTCCTTGCGAGGGCAATAAAGCAAATTTAGTGTTCTTTAAGCCAGCCTGAAAATAATCTCTTTTTTGTTGATAAAAAGCAGACAAGCCTAAATAAGCCTGCGGATGATCTAAATATTTAGTCAGTCCATATTGCATCGGAGTATTGACTGTAAAAACATTAAATTGATGGACTTTACGAAACTCTTGCATGAGTTCTTGAGGGGCACAAACATACCCAACTTTCCAACCTGTAACGTGATAAGTTTTACCAAAACTTGAAATTAAAAAACTACGTTTTGATAATTCCGAATGTCGTGCAATGCTCTGATGTTGCGCACCATCAAATACCATATGTTCATATACTTCATCGCTACATATCAAGGCATTGGAATTTTTTACTAAGTCATATAAACGATCTAAATCTTGCGCTTGCCACACCATACCCGTTGGATTATGTGGCGAGTTAATCATAATGAGTCGTGTATTAGGATTAATTGCTTTAGCAAGGTCCTCCCAAGGTAATTGATAGGATTCCACCAAACCATCTTGATTAAGGATAGGCTTCATTTGTAAAGCAATCGTTTTACCACCAGCCATATCAATTGCGGGAACATAGGAATCATAAACTGGCTCTATAACGATTACTTCCTCACCAGGTCTTACTACAGCTAAAACTACTGTAAGAATTGCTTGCGTAGCACCAGCTGTAACCGTTATTTCAGAATCAGGTTGATACCTTTTGCCATATAGGCTCTCTACCTTATCAGCAATTTTTTTGCGTAAATCCAAGATGCCCGCCATGGGTGGGTATTGGTTATGATCGTCTTTCATTGCTGAATAAACGGCATCCACTAATTCAGGATTGCAGGAGAAGTCTGGAAAACCTTGACCTAAATTAATAGCCTTGTGCTCATTGGCAAGTGCTGACATAACAGTGAAAATTGTTGTGCCAATTTGCGGAAATTTTGACTCTAGAAGTGTTGGGGACATCATCATTTTTAAGGGCTCTCAACTTGTCCTTGAAGTAAATACAATTGCAAAAGAATAGCTTGGATATAATATTCTAGTATCAATACACAATATACCAATAAATTAAGCCTTAAAGCTTGGGGACAAACTATCATTCATGAATCAACGCTCGCCTAAAACAATCCAATACCCCTTAGAAGGGGCAATGGCAATTCGCGTTTTTCTATGTTTTGCGTTTGCATATTTATTGTCATATGGATTACGGGCAATCAATGCAGTTATTGCACCGAATTTGATGGCAGATTTAGGACTGAGCAATACTGCTCTTGGAGCATTATCCGCAGCCTACTTCATCGGATTTTTCTTAATGCAATTACCACTCGGTCATTGGCTTGATCAATATGGTTCAAGAAAGTCAGAAAGCTTCATTCTTATTTTTGGAGTCATTGGAGCCGTATTTTTTGCTATTGCAGAGAATGTTACCTATTTAACAGCTGGAAGATTTTTAATTGGCGTTGGTGTATCTGGGTGTTTGATGTCCGCCTTAACTTTTTATAAAAGATGGTTTAAGCCTGAGGTGCAGTCTACACTCGCCTCAGGAATGTTAATGTTTGGCACAGCTGGTGCAATGTTGATGACCATTCCCGTTGAAATGGCTCTTCCTTCAATAGGTTGGCGTGGCGTATTCTGGGTGATGGTGGTTTTATTAGTTCTTTCGTTTATCGGTATTCGCTATGGACTTCCAAAAGCAACTGATCCTGCACCCCATCCAAAATCACCCACTGAAAAACAATCCTTTGCTTGGATTAGTGCCTATAAACCAATATTAAAAAGTGGCTACTTTTTACAAGTCTTGCCAATGGGAATTTTTAATCAAGGTGGCTTTCATGCAATCCAAACTCTTTGGCTTGGAACATGGTTTAAGGACTTACTGAACTATCCTAATGTGGAAGTAGCTAATCATTTGTTTATTTTTAATTTAGTGATTCTTGGTAGTTATGCAATTAACTTGTTCGTACCACCTTTTTTAAATAAAAGAGGTATTACAACATTCCGCTATGCCTGTATCGTTAGTGGCTTTGCAATCTTAGTTCAAATCCTAGCGCTTTATCTACCAACCGAATACTCGAAATTTTGTTTATACCTTTTTGGTTTATGTTCTACTTCTTTCATTCTTGCCCAATCGCAATTTAATCAATTCTTCCCTAACTCAGTAAGCGGTAAAGCAAGCACTTCTTTTAATATGCTTATTTTTGCTGGCGCATTCACAATTCAATGGGGAATTGGGTTTTTGATGGATTTATTTATATCCCAAGGACTTTTAAGGCCAGATGCATTGCGCTATGCATTACTAGTACTATTTATTCTCCAAATCGCATCCTATATATGGCTTTGGATTGCGCCATATGTTTTAGATAAAAAACGCTATATCTTTACGGAATAAGGTCGAAATAATGCTTTGATCAAAATGATTCACCTTAGAATATTTTGATAATTTAAGAATATCTATTAATATCTAAGTTGGTTATTACTTCAACTTATTTATTCTAATAACAAAGGAGTCTTTATGGATCGTCGTAAATTTGTGGCTGGTACTGGTGGCATTGCAGGAATTCTTGCAGCATCTACCGCTCCAGCAGTCCTTGCACAAACACCTAATATTCGTTGGCGTCTTGCATCTAGCTTTCCAAAATCCTTAGATACACTCTTTGGTGCTGCTGAAACATTCACTAGAAAAGTTAATGAAATGTCTGGTGGTAAGTTTATCATTTCAACTCACGCAGCTGGCGAGTTAATGCCTGCATTTGGAGTTGTGGATGGTGTTCAACAAGGTGCCGTTGAGTGCGCTCATACTGCCTCATACTATTTCTACGGTAAAGATCCAACTTTCGCTATCGATTGTTCTATTCCGTTCGGTTTAAATGCACGTCAAATGAATTCATGGATGTATGAAGGTAATGGTTTAAAACTGATGCGCGAGTTTTATAACAATTACAACATCGTAAATTTCCCTTGCGGTAATACTGGTGTCCAAATGGGCGGTTGGTATAAAAAAGAAATTAAAACTGTGGCAGATATGAAAGGTTTGAAAATGCGTATTTCAAACCTAGCTGGTGAAGTCATGACACGTATGGGAGTTATCCCACAATCTATTCCTGGTGGCGAAATTTATCAAGCTCTCGAAAAAGGCACGATTTATGCAGCTGAATGGGTAGGTCCTTATGACGATCTAAAATTAGGCTTTTACAAAGTCGCTAAGAAC
>DAIQPR010000083.1:0-10179 GCA_036787315.1 Polynucleobacter sp.
AAAAAGGCACAATTCGCGCTGATTTTGCTCAAAGTATTGATGCAAACGCAGTTCATGGTTCAGACGGTCCTGAGACAGCAGCACAAGAAATTGCATTTTTCTTTGCTGGATTACAAGTTTATTCTCGTTAATAGGTGAATCAAATTCCCCGCACGAATTTATTAGATCTCGATGGGGAAAAGCTAGCATCTTTTATTGCTAGCTTAGATGAAAAGCCTTTCCGAGCTCAGCAGCTCATGCGCTGGGTCCATCAACGTGGTGTAAGTGATATCCACGCAATGAGTGACCTAGCCAAGAGCTTTCGAGAAAGGCTCGTTGATACGGTCGACATTCAATCTTTACCGATTATCAGTGATCAAATAGCCACTGACGGTACTAGAAAATGGTTACTTGATGTTGGTGATGGTAATGCGGTTGAAATGGTTTATATCCCAGAAGAGGATCGTGGTACGCTTTGCATTTCCACTCAAGCGGGATGTGCTGTCAATTGCCAATTTTGTTCTACTGGTAAACAAGGATTTGCAAGAAATTTAACGGTTGGGGAAATTATTGGGCAGTTATGGTTTGCGGAGCATCATTTACGCCAGGATCGCAATGCAATCAAGCGTATTGATACTTATGACAAAACCGTTTTAGACCATGATCAAGGTAGGGTAATTTCTAACGTGGTGATGATGGGTATGGGAGAGCCTTTACTCAATTATGAGCCTGTTTTGTCTGCAATGCGCTTAATGTTGGATGACAATGCTTATGGCTTATCTCGTCGTCGCGTTACATTGTCTACATCTGGTGTTGTGCCATTCATCGACCGTTTAGCAAAAGATTTGCCTGTCGCTTTAGCTGTTTCTCTACATGCGCCAACGAATAAGTTACGCGATATTCTTGTACCGATAAATCGTAAATATCCTTTAGAGGAGTTAATTGCCTCTTGCCAAAGATATTTACCCTATGCGCCCAGAGATTTTTTGACTTTTGAATATTGCATGCTTGATGGGGTTAATGATTCTGACGAAATGGCTAGGGCCTTAGTGAAGTTACTAGCTCCCATAAAATGTAAGTTGAATTTGATTCCCTTCAATCCTTTTCCAGAATCTGGACTAAAGCAATCGCCTCGGGATCGTATCGAACAATTTGCAAAAATTCTATTAGATGCGAAAATCGTAACCACAGTAAGAAAAACTAGGGGAGATGATATCGCTGCAGCTTGTGGTCAGTTGGCTGGGGATGTGCAGGATAGAACTAATTTAGCCAAAAGAAGTGAGCGTCCAGTAGTTTGGAGAGCTCCGATTCAAAAGGATGAAGATCATGGATAACATTAGCTTGATGATGACAGGTTATAAGCGCCACAAGACACAGCAAGCCTCTGTAGCTTGGGGTTCTAATATTATTACTATTGGTGGTGATGCTCCAATTCGTGTTCAGTCTATGACGAATACAGACACTGAAGACCCAATTGGAACTGCTATACAAGTGAAAGAACTAGCCAAAGCTGGTTCTGAACTCGTTAGGATTACAGTCAATACTCCTGCTGCTGCTGCTGCTGTGCCTGCTATTCGAGAGCAACTCGACAAAATGGGTGTTGATGTTCCTTTGATTGGTGACTTTCACTATAACGGTCATACACTTTTAAAAGATTATCCTGAATGTGCCAAAGCCTTATCCAAGTACCGAATTAATCCTGGTAATGTTGGTCAGGGTGCAAAAAGAGATATACAGTTTTCACAAATGATAGAAATGGCTTGTACCTACGATAAGCCAGTTCGTATCGGTGTTAATTGGGGAAGTCTTGATCAGGATTTATTAGCAAGTCTTATGGATCACAATGCTTCCTTAGCTCAGCCTAAGGATGCCAGAGAGGTTATGGTGGAAGCATTGATTCAATCAGCCTTACAATCAGCGCAACGTGCAATTGAAATCGGTCTCCCATCTAATCGAATTATTTTGTCTTGTAAAGTAAGTGCAGTTCAGGACTTAATTGCTGTCTATCGTGATTTAGCAAGTCGTTGTGATTTTCCATTACATCTTGGACTAACAGAGGCTGGCATAGGCAGTAAAGGCATTGTAGCTTCTACTGCAGCTTTATCTGTATTGTTGCAAGAGGGTATTGGTGACACGATTCGCGTTTCTTTAACACCTGAACCAGGTGCTCCCCGCGAAAATGAAGTAATTGTTGCTCAGGAAATTTTACAGACGATGGATTTACGACACTTTACTCCCATGGTAATTGCTTGTCCTGGTTGTGGAAGAACAACAAGTACTTTTTTCCAATCCTTAGCTTCTCAGATTCAAACTTATTTACGTCACAAAATGCCTGAGTGGAAGAAGCAATATCCAGGAGTGGAATCCATGAGTGTCGCAGTGATGGGATGTATTGTGAATGGCCCTGGTGAGAGCAAGCATGCGGATATAGGTATTAGTTTACCTGGCACAGGAGAATCTCCTGCAGCACCAGTTTTTGTGGATGGTCAAAAAGTAAAAACACTTAGGGGTGATCATATTGTTGAAGAATTTGAGCAAATTGTTCAAAACTATGTTGACCAACGTTATGGGTCTACCCAAAAATAAGCTTATTTAAAGTATGTCTGAAACTAATTTAACTGCAGCTAATTCCGCTACACCTGTAAAAGCCAAAAAACTTTCAGGTGTAAAGGGTATGAACGATTTACTTCCGCAAGATGCCCATCGTTGGGCCTTTTTAGAAAAAACGATTCAAAGTTTGGCCAAGTCGTATGGCTATCAAAACATTCGTACACCGATAGTGGAACATACTGAAGTTTTTCAACGAGGTATTGGTGAGGTCACTGATATTGTTGAAAAAGAGATGTATTCATTTGAGGATCGTCTTAATGGCGAACAACTTACCTTAAGACCAGAGGGAACTGCAGCTATTGTTCGTTCCATGGTTGAACATAATTTGCTCTATGAGGGACCAAAAAGACTTTATTACGTTGGTCCTATGTTTCGTCATGAAAGACCGCAGCGGGGCAGATATAGACAGTTTCATCAATTTGGCGTTGAGGCATTAGGCTTTGCAGGACCTGAGTTAGATGCTGAGTTAATCCTTATGTGCGCGCGTTTGTGGGATGACTTGGGGTTGACTGGACTTCGTTTAGAGATTAATTCTTTAGGAAATGAGCAAGAGCGTAAAAGTCATCGAGGGGCTTTGGTTGAATATTTTGAAAAAAATAAAGCTTTATTAGATGAAGATTCTTTACGTCGTTTGACTAGTAACCCTCTTAGGATTCTTGATTCTAAAAATCCTCATATGCAAGATTTGATTAATCAAGCACCAAGACTGATTGATCATTTAGGACCAGAGTCTTTACAGCATTTTGAAAGGGTGCAATTTTTGCTAAAAGCTAATAATTTGCCATTTAAAGTAAATCCACGCTTGGTAAGAGGCCTTGATTATTACAATTTAACTGTGTTTGAGTGGATTACTGATCAATTAGGTGCACAGGGTACTGTTGCTGGTGGCGGACGGTACGACCCCCTAATCGAGCGCATGGGTGGCAAGCCAACGCCTGCATGTGGATGGGCAATGGGAATAGAGCGTGTAGTTGAGCTAATGAAAGAACAAGATATTTCATCAGAAGTTCCATCACAATCAGATGTTTATGTGATACATGCTGGTGGAAAAACACTAGATGCAAGCTTTGTAATTGCTGAGCGCTTACGTTCTGCCGGTATTGATGTCCTTTTACATGCTAGTGTTGACGGCTTGCCAGCTAGTTTTAAATCTCAGATGAAGAAAGCAGATAGCAGTGGTGCTTTATTTGCGATTATTATTGGTGAAGATGAATTAAATGCTGAGCAAGCTCAAATTAAAGATTTACGTAAAACTGGGGATCAACATCAAGTTTCTATAGATGAAGTATTAGATAAAGTGATAGATCTCCTTGTTAGTAGTTCCGATTAAACCATCAAGAAGTAAGAAAGAAACATGTAATGGACTTAGATTTAGAAGAACAAGAACAACTTGCAAAATTTAAAGCATTTTGGCAGGACTATGGAAAGTGGATTTCTATTGGCGTTGCTATTGCTGTGCTTGGATTTTTGATCTACTGGGGTTTTGAACAATACAAGCTTAAACAATCGCTAAATGCATCACAACAATATGAAATGTTGTTGGAGCAGTTTTCGAAAAATGATCTACCAGCAGTCTTAAGCTCTAGTAAGAATCTTCAAAAAGAGTATTCTGGGACAGCCTATGCAGGTATGGCTGGCTTACTTGCAGCAAACTTAGCATATTCAGTGAGTGACAAAGATGCAGCGATTGAACAGTTGCAATGGGTAGTTAATTCAGCTAGTTCTGATAGTTTTAAGTCAATTGCTAAATTACGTTTGGTTTCAATTTGGATTGATATAAAAACATCTGAGAGCTTAGCTCAAGCAGATAAATTATTAAGTACTTCTTTTGCTAAGGGTTTTGAAGCTTTGCAATTAGAAAGTCGTGGGGATTGGTATTGGGCTCAGGATAAAGTTGCTGAGGCAAAGAAATCATATTTAGCTGCTTGGAATTCTTCAACAGAAGAGCGTTTAAAAGCTTCTAGTGCAAAAGAAATTGATCCAGCAATTAAAAAGTTACAACAACAAAATCCAACTCCTGATCAGAGACTCTTGAAGGTGAAAATTGATAGCCTTGGGGGATTTAATGACTAAATTATCATTGGGTACAAAGCTTCGCCCCTTATATATTATTACTGCAATACTAGTTTTGTTACTGGCTTTACAAGGTTGTTCATCAACTCCGAAGCGAAGATTAGCGGCTGAGTTAACGCCAATTAATAACCCAGTAAATCTTGATAAAGTTTGGTCAACAAGCATTGGTAAATCTCCTTCTTATTCGTTTAAGCCTATTCTCCTTGGTGGAGATTTATTTGCAAGCGCTGAGGGTGGTGAGCTATATAAATTAAATCCTTTGGACGGTAAAGTTATCTGGAGTGTTTCTACTGGAAAAGGAATTTCTACCGGACCTGGTTCCGATGGCAACATTGTTGTTGTCGGTAGTTTAAAAGGAGATATTTTTGCCTTTGATATACAAACAGGCCAAAAGAAATGGGAAACGTCTGTTGGTACAGAAATTCTTACTGAGCCTTTAGTTGCAGGTGGTGTCGTAGTTATTCGAACGATTGATAATCGATTTGTTGGGCTTGAAGCATTGTCAGGTAAAAGACGTTGGGTAATATCCAAAAACCCATCAGTGCTCTCATTACGAACTAGTTACAGTATGGCATCCATTAATAACGAAGTCATTTTTACTGGATTTAGTAATGGTCAATTTGGTTTATTAACCTTAGCGAATGGCGCAACAGTTTGGGAATCTTTATTAGCACCTCCACGAGGCACCTCAGAAATTGAACGTTTAAGTGATATCACCGCAAAACCTACCTTATTAGGTCCTAGAATGTGCGCTGTGTCCTATCAAGGGAAAATTGGTTGCGGTGACATTAAGAACGCAAAAATGTCTTGGGTTAAAGATTTTTCAAGTTTCAGCGGTACAACACAATCAACTAATGCTGTATTTGCGGTAAACGATAAATCGTTTTTGGCAGGATTTGATGCTAATTCTGGAGTTGAATTGTGGAGAAATGAAAATCTTCAATGGCGTGATGTTGGCGAGCCATTAGCTGTTGGAAATAGTATTTTTGCCGGAGACTCACAAGGATATCTCCATATGGTTGCTCAATCGAATGGTGACATCATAGGTCGAGTGAAAGTGGATAGCACTCCGATCATTGCAGCACCCATTGCCACACAGGGTTTGCTCATCGTACAGACCAAAGGTGGAACTTTAGCGGCTTATAAAATTCAATGAAACCAGTCATAGCCATTGTGGGTAGACCGAATGTCGGTAAGTCCACTTTATTCAATCGTCTCACTCGGTCTAGAGATGCACTTGTTGCAGACTTCGCAGGTTTAACTCGTGATCGTCATTACGGTAATGGGCGACTTGGCGAAAGAGAATTTATCTGTATAGATACAGGTGGTTTTGAGCCTGTTGCCAAGACTGGTATTTTGGCTGAAATGGCTAAACAAACCAAACAAGCTGTTGTTGAAGCAGATTTAGTTATTTTTCTAGTAGATGGTCGTTTAGGAATGGCGCCGCAAGACCGTGTTATTGCTGATTTTTTAAGAAAAACAGGCCGGTCAGTTATTTTGGCGGTTAATAAATCCGAGGGGATGACGCGGGCCACTGTGGCTGCAGAATTCTATGAGCTAGGATTAGGTGAGCCTTATGCAATTTCTTCTGCTCACGGCGATGGTGTAAAAGAAGTTTTAGATGAAGCCTTAGATTCTTTGGGAATCCCTGAGCCTGATGAGGATGACGAAGGGTCTCAAGATCGTTCCATTCGAATAGCAGTGGTAGGTCGACCCAATGTTGGTAAATCAACATTAATTAATACTTTGTTAGGTGAAGAGCGAGTGATTGCCTTTGATATGCCTGGAACCACTAGGGATGCCATTGAAATACCTTTCATGCGTGGAAATAAACCTTACACTTTGATCGATACGGCTGGCCTTCGTAAACGTGGCAAAATTTTTGAAGCAATAGAAAAATTTTCAGTTGTAAAAACTTTACAAGCTATTGCAGATTCAAATGTTGTGATTTTGATGTTGGATGCTCAACAGGATATCTCTGAGCAGGATGCTCATATTGCTGGATTTATTGTTGAAGCTGGTCGTGCATTAGTTGTTGCTGTGAATAAGTGGGATGGTCTAGATGCGCATCAAAAAGAAACTTCTAGAAATGATATTGCAAGAAAACTACGCTTTTTGGATTTTGCAAATGTCCATACTATTTCAGCTATCAAAGGATTTGGTTTAAAAGATTTGTTTAAAGATGTTGATTTAGCTTATGCTGCAGCGATGACTAAATTGCCAACACCGCGTTTAACTAGAATTTTGGGTGAGGCTGTTGAATTCCAACAACCTAAGCGTGTTGGCCGCTTTAGACCTAAGTTACGCTATGCTCATCAAGGAGGATCTAATCCTCCAATTGTTATTGTTCATGGTAATGGTCTTGATGGTGTTACTGATAGTTATAAGCGATATTTAGAAGGGAAATTTAGGGATGAGTTTAAATTGCGTGGAACTCCGCTAAGAATTGAATTCAGATCTAGCAAAAACCCTTATTTAGAGCAGGGAATGTCTCCACATAAGAGATAAATTGTTATATATTAATAACTGTTTAAAGATAATTTCTTCTTTTTTACGTTAAATATTAGTTAATTCAATTTAAAATAACTCAGATCCAACAAAAAAAACTAAAAGGGCAATATGAATAGTAACAAAGGTCAACTTTTGCAAGATCCATTTTTAAATGCACTCAGAAAAGAGCATATTCCAGTGTCTATCTACTTAGTCAATGGCATCAAGTTGCAGGGTAATATCGATTCCTTTGATCAATATGTAGTCTTATTGCGTAACACTGTTACTCAGATGGTATATAAACACGCTATTTCAACGATCGTTCCTGCAAAAGCAGTGAGCTTCCGTACTGAAGAGGATTCAGCAAGTTAATCCCACTAAGCAATCTTCTGAAATCCGCGCAGTATTAGTAGGCGTGGATTCAGGGCAAAATAATTTTGCCGAAAGTATCTCTGAATTAAAACTTCTCACTCAGACAGCAGGTTCCGAGGTAGTGGATATAGTTGTCACAAAAAAAGCAAAACCAGACCCAGCTCTTTATATAGGTAGTGGAAAAGCCCAAGAGATTCGCCAGTTAATGCAGGAAAAAGGTGCTGAAATTGCTATTTTCAATCATCCCTTGTCGCCGGCTCAGCAAAGAAATTTGGAAAGAACTTTGGGTCACCATGTAATTGATCGTACTGGATTGATTTTGGATATATTTGCGCAACGGGCAAAATCACATATTGGTCAGGTTCAGGTTCAATTAGCAAACGTTAAATATAGACTTTCTCGACTCGTCCGAGCTTGGAGCCACTTAGAGCGTCAAAAGGGTGGTATTGGTTTGAGGGGTGGTCCTGGTGAAACACAGATGGAATTAGATCGCCGAATGTTAGAGAACAAGTCCAAGCGTCTTCAAGCAGACTTGTCAAAATTACAAAAACAACAAGCTAATCAACGCCGGTCCAGAGTGAAAAAGGATGTATTTTCTATTTCTCTGGTTGGTTATACGAATGCTGGGAAATCTACGCTTTTTAATGCCCTCACTAAAGCAGGGACATATGCAGCAGATCAGTTATTTGCTACTCTTGATACAACAACAAGAAGAGTTTATCTTCAAGGTTACGGTAATGCTGTAGTTTCTGACACGGTGGGATTTATTCGTGAACTTCCCCATCAATTGGTTGAGGCTTTCCAAGCAACGCTGGATGAAACAGTTCATGCCGATTTGTTATTGCATGTTGTTGATGCGTCTAGTGTGGTAAGAGATGAACAAATCCATGAGGTAGAAAAGGTTATTGCTGAGATTGGTGCGCAAAATATTCCAGTAATTTTGATTATGAACAAAATAGATCAATTACCTGAATATATAGGAAGAGGACCTGAAATCAGGTATGAAAAGGATGGATCTATCTCCAAAATATATCTTTCTGCGCAATCTGGCGAAGGTTTAGACATGCTTCGTGAAGTCTTAGCAAATATTGCGCAATACACTGATAAAATACGTAAAGAACCACATGATATTGAAAATGATGATCTTGCAACAAACGAAAGACCTTTAACAGCAGATTATCTTGAAGGTTTAAAAAATATAAACATTGGATATATTCCTAGGGATATTTGAATTGAAAGTATTTGTGACTGAACGAATTGTTAGCCCCCTGCGAGTATGGGCAACGCATGTGAAAAATCGTATGTTGTGGAACCTATTTGACTGGGTTCATCGTCCTGCATATATGCAAGAGGGGCAAACCCCTCAAGATCCCAATAAGGATGAGAAAAGTAATAAAGAACCTTCGCGCCCGAATAGCGCTCAAGATGGTCCTCCTGATTTAGATGAATTGTGGAATGACTTTAATCGTCGTTTAGGTGGTTTGTTTGGAGGGAATTCAAAGAATCCTTCCCAAAATAATTCGCCTTCACAACCTAGTTCTAATGCCTCTGAAAATGAGAACGTAAATCAAAATAATAACAACCCTAAAAAACCTGTTGATTTAGGAAATATGGCTCAAGATTGGCTAAAGAAAAATATGAATAAAGGTGGCAATGGTGGAGGCTCTGGATCAAATAAGGGCTTTAATTTCCCTAATATTGGTTTGGGCGTGTTGTTTTTAGGTGTTTTTGCTATCTGGTTATTCAGCGGTATTTTTATCATCCAAGAGGGTCAAGCTGGCATTGTGTTGCAATTTGGAAAATACAAATACACAACTAAGCCCGGTATTAATTGGCGTATACCTTATCCGATTCAAACGCATGAGATTGTGAACGTTTCTAATGTTCGATCTGTTGAAATTGGTCGTTCTTTTGTGATTCAAGCTACTAATTTAAAAGATTCTTCAATGTTAACTGAAGATGAAAATATTATTGATGTGAAATTTGCTGTTCAGTATCGTTTAAAAGAGCCTACGGAATTCCTTTTTAATAACCGCGACCCTGATGGTGCTGTTGTCCAGGCTGCTGAGACATCTGTACGTGAGATTGTTGGTAAAAGTAAGATGGATGATGTTTTATACGTTGGTCGTGAGCGGATTGGTATTGAGTTAGCTTCATCTATCCAGAAAATCTTAGATAGCTATAAGACAGGTATTTACATTACTAGCGTCAATGTTCAGAACGTTCAGCCACCAGAGCAAGTGCAAGCTGCTTTTGATGATGCAGTCAAGGCTGGGCAGGATCAAGAAAGACAAAAAAATGAAGGTCAAGCATATGCAAATGATGTTATACCGCGTGCTAAGGGTGCCGCAGCCCGTTTAATTGAAGAGGCTGAGGGATATAAGGCAAAAGTTGTTGCAACTGCAGAAGGTGATGCTTCAAGATTTAAGCAAGTCTATTCTGAGTATTCAAAAGCCCAACAAGTTACTCGCGACAGAATGTACATTGATATGATGCAACAGGTATATAACAATGTGACTAAAGTGCTTGTTGATACACACAGTAATAGTCAAATGCTTTACTTACCACTTGATAAATTAATTCAGCAAACTTCCCCACAAGAAGGTCAAGCTCCTTCATCTGGAGGTTCAGGATCATCGACACAACCTCCGAGTG
>DAIQPR010000084.1:0-4587 GCA_036787315.1 Polynucleobacter sp.
CCCAGAGACAATCCCTGGAGAGCCGATCTTAAAACTTACCATATGCTCGTGGGCCAGATTATTTTCTTAGTTGTTTTCTGCAGAGTGCTTGCGAAATTTTTTATACAACAAGCTCATGATGCAGATGATTCATACAAAAAGGCAATTAAAAAAATAATACACTTATGTTTATATATTTTTATGATTGGTATGCCGATTACCGGAATATTACTCATGCAATCTGCTGGTAAACCAATCCCTTATTTCAATGAGATATATCCACAATTTATTGAAAAAGACCTAGACCTAAAAAAAACTTTCAAATATGTTCATGAATACTGGGGAAATGCTATTTATTTCTTTATCGGATTGCATGCTCTAGTAGCAATTTGGCGAGAGTATGTCTTGAAAGATGGAACACTCCAAAGAATGTTACTTACAAAAGCTAGCGTTAGTAGTTAAAAGAATAGGGCATAGCCCTATTCTTTTTATAAGCTTAGTTTGGCTTTGAAAAACTTAGTAAATCATTGAGATTAGTTATGTTTTTTAAATCCCAACAAGCACCAATTAAAGATTCAGTATTAGATTTTCCAATGATAGGAATACTTAAATTACTAAACTTATCATTTAGGTTTTGATCAGTCATCGGATTCTTTAATGAACCGATAGCGTGTTCAACAAAAATATGTATTTGTCTGCCATCCTTGAGATAAGCTGTCACATCAACAGACGCTTCATCGATTGAATTGTCGATTGTGGCATTTACCTTTGCACGTAATGCAACCATTTCAGGACTTTGAACAATGTGATCATCATATTGATCTTCAGTGGCTTGGCCATAAACAATTCCGCAAGCACAGCCATGATAGACGCTGAACTTTCCTTCAAGACCATCTTTAGGGGTCTTCTTACCTGTTAATTCTAAAACTAAAGAGTGTGCTTTTAATTCAAGACGCTCAAGATTATCAGCAGTAACACCTTGATTACGCAGTTGAACACAAGCATCAATACTAGGATGAATCACAATTCCACAAGCGAATGGTTTATAGGTATTAAATGAAATTTCGAAACGCTTGCCAAGTTCACTAGTTATTTCACTCCAATCATACTTAGTTGAAATAGACTGAATCATTCCGCGAGGTGCTTCAAGAGCTTTTACGCTAGCAGTAAAACCATGTTTAGCCATTAATGCTGACGTCAGTCCAGCCTTAGCAGCTCCACCTGGATGAAAAGGTTTTGTCATTGTGCCAAACTGCTCACGAAATCCTACAGGCTGTGAGGCTGCAATGCCCAAAGCCATTAAAGTTTGAGATTCGGAAAGTTTTAAAAGTCTTGAACAAGCTGCTGCTGCGCCTACTGTTCCAGTAGAGCCAGTAATATGCCAACCACGATCATAGTGATTTGGATACATTGCGTTACCGATTCGGCATGAAACATCAATACCTATAACTAAAGCATCAATCAACTCACGACCAGTAGAACCTATTTTTTCACCAAGAGCTAAGATAGCTGAGGCAACAGGGCCGGCAGGATGGATGATAGTTTTTAAGTGAGTATCATCAAAATCAAAAGTATGAGAGCTAATACCATTAATTAAAGCAGCGCTTGCCATATCGACTTTTTCAGCTCTACCTAAAATACTAGCTTGAGGAGCTGATTCAAGTTCTTTGACTGCGGCTAAAGTTGCTAAAACGCTTTCATGATGAGCAGCACCAACCGCACAACCCAACCAATTCATAAAAGTTCTATGTGCTTCGTGATCAACAGTTGCATTCCAACCTTGTGAGGGGTGAGAACTTATAAATTTAGCTAGGATTTGAGAAATAGGGGGCGCATTATGATCTGCGATAACTTGAGTATTGATTGCCATAAATAATATTAGTCGAGTTGAATGTTACGGGCCTTAGCGATTTTGCTCCATCTGGCAATATCATCTTTAATATATTGTCCAAATTGTTCGGGGCTCATCGGCATAGGTTGAATAGCTTCTGATGATAAACGTTCTTTAAGCTCAGGGCTTTGTATTGCTTTGTTAATTTCAGTATTTAAAAAATTCACAATATTTGGTGGTAAATTTGTTGGACCTGAAATTCCATACCATTGCACACCTTCAAAACCATCATACCCAAGCTCTTTAAAAGTGGGAACATCTGGGATCAGAGGGTGTCTTTTTAAGCCAGAAACAGCTATCGGGCGTACTTTTCCCGTTTTGATATGTGGAAGCGCTGCCGCAAGTCCAGGCATCATTGAAATAGTTTGGCCACCTAAAATGTCTGTAAATGCAGGAGCAATCCCCCGGTAGGGAACATGAGTACTCTCAAAACCTGCTTGCTGCTTGAGTTGCTCCATTGATAGGTGAGTTAAAGTTCCTTGTCCAGCTGAGCCATAGTTCATTTTTCCTGGGTTATCTTTTGCATACTGCACAAATTCTTTTAAAGTTTTTATGGGTAGACCACTATAAATAGCTAAAACATTTGGTGTACCACCAACCATTGCAATAGGGGTAAAGTCCTTGATTGCATCGTATGGAAGCTTTCTAACTGCAGGATTTGTTCCGTGCGTTCCCACATAAGACAACATTAGTGTGTATCCATCAGGAGCAGCGCGAGCAACTTTTTGTGCCGCAATAGATCCACCACCGCCACTTTGGTTATCAACGATAAAGCTTTGCCCTAATGCTTTGGTTAATCTCTCAGCGACAGTTCTAGCAACTAAATCTAAGCCACCACCGGCTGAAACAGGGGCAATGATGGTGACAGCTCTATTGGGGTAATCTGCAGCAAAAATTGAACTCGATAGAGGCACTATTAAACAAAAGAATAAACGAATATATTTAGTAGGATTCATGGATTTCAATACTTTCAAAATTAAAATATACTTTAGACAGAAGCAATATTAACAGGAGATATAAGATGTTTCAGAATACAAATTTAAAAATGGCTATTAGACTTAGTTTATTCTCCATCCTGTTAGTTGTGACAAAAGTTTTTGCGCAAATAGATTATCCCAATAAACCAATCTCATTTATTGTCCCTTATGGCGCTGGTGGTGGGGCAGATTCAAGAAGTCGTCAAATTGGACAGCAATTAAGTACGATTTTAAAAACGCCTGTTATTGTTGAAAACAAAGCTGGCGCTGGTGGAAATATCGGAACTGAGTTCATCGCCAAAGCTCCACCAGATGGCTACACAATTGGCATGGGGAATTTTGCTCCATTGGCTGTCAATAAAACTCTTTTTAAATCACTTCGATATGACCCTGAAAAAGATTTAGCTCCTATTGTTTTGATTGAAAAAGGTCCTTTAGTTTTGGTCGTTAACCCAAGCTCTTCTTATAACTCTGTCAATGATGTTATCAAAGATGCAAAGGCTAAACCCGGACAATTGACTTTTGCATCTGGAGGTATTGGTGGCAGCCATCAACTTTCTGCTGAGTTATTCAAGCAAAGTGCCAATATTGATTTAATTCATGTGCCTTATAAAAGTGGTGCTGCAGGCCTAACAGATTTAATGGGAAACAATGTCAACATGATGTTTGACCAGATGTATTCTGCAATGCCAAGTATTAAGGCTGGTAAGTTAAGACCATTAGCAATAACAAGTAAAACAAGGTCCCCATTATTAAAAGATGTTCCCAGTTTTACAGAACTTGGATACCCTCAGATTCTTGTTAATAATTGGCAGGGACTAATCGCGCCAAAGGGAACACCAAAAGTAATTATTGAAAAGTTAAATGTAGCAGTTAATCAGATTTTAAAAGATCCCCAAATTCGTGAATTTATTCTGCAACAAGGGAATGAGGTTGGTGGCGGAACTCCTGAGGAGTTTGCCCAATTAATTAAGGCAGAGTCTGCCAAGTGGAGTGTCGTTGTAAAAACTGCAAAAATTGAACCGCAATAATTATTGAGAAAAGTCTTTTTGAAATACTAGTCCAGCATGTTCTCTTAAAGCATGGAACTCAACATCTTTCCATAATTGTTGAGCGACTTCAAGTTCTGATTTATGTGTAGCTAGAAAAACTGGAGCTCCGACAACATCTTCGCTCATTCGATGAGAGTTTTCTTGAATGAACTTTTTAAGCGTATTTGGATCTTTGCAACTTATCCATCTAGATAAGGAATATCTTGCTGGAAGAAGTCGGACTTCAGCGTTATATTCACTTTTAAGGCGATGAGCAACTACCTCAAATTGTAATTGTCCAAAAGCGCCGAGCAGCATTTGTGTTCCAACTAAAGGTTTAAAAACTTGGATTGCACCCTCTTCACCCAATTGCATTAACCCTTCACGTAACTGTTTTGTTCTCAAAGGGTCAGCCGTTTCTACAAGTTTAAAAATTTCAGGCGCAAAAAATGGTAAGCCAGTAAATTGTAGTTTTTCACCTTCAGTTAGAGTATCGCCAAGCTGTAATAAACCATGATTCGGTAAACCGATAATATCGCCTGGAAATGCTTCATCTAAGATATCTCTTCTTTGAGAGAGGAAAGATAGGGCATTGTTGGTTCTAATTTCTTTTCCATTTCTAGAAATTTTTAGGCGCATGCCACGTTCAAAATATCCAGAACAAATTCTTAAAAAAGCTACACGATCTCGGTGCGCTGGATCCATGTTA
>DAIQPR010000084.1:4597-10093 GCA_036787315.1 Polynucleobacter sp.
ATGTTAGCTTGAATTTTAAAAACAACAGCAGAAAAATTCTTCTCTGAAGGAAGAACTTCTCTTTGAAGTGTGTTTCTAGATTTTGGAGCTGGAGCTAGTTCTACTAGAGTATTTAAAATCTCTTGAACGCCAAAATTATTAATCGCTGAACCAAAGAAAACAGGGGATTGTTTACCATCTAAAAAGTCTTGCAGATTAAAACTGGGCATTGCACCTTGAACAAGTTCAACTTCGGATAATGCGGTTTCTAAAGATTCCCCTAATTGCTCTATAAGATGAGGATCATGAATATTAATTAATTGGTTTTTATCAGTATCAACGCGGTCTTCGCCAGCCTTGAACATACGCATTGCTTCTTGAGCAATATCAATCACACCTGCAAATGATTTACCCATTCCAACAGGCCAAGTCATGGGGACCACTGACATGCCTAAGGCCTCTTCTATTTCATCCATGAGGTCTAATGGGCGCTTCACTTCCCTATCGAGCTTATTAACAAAGGTAATAAGAGGAGTGTTTCTAGCACGGCAAACCTCAATCAGTCTTCGTGTTTGAGATTCCACACCGTTTGCAGCATCAATAACCATTAGGGCAGAATCAACTGCAGTTAAAACTCGATAGGTGTCTTCCGAGAAATCTTGGTGACCTGGCGTATCCAAAAGATTAATAATGCAGTCACGATATTCCATTTGCATTACAGAACTAGCAACAGAAATACCCCTTTGTTTTTCAATTTCCATCCAGTCAGAAGTTGCATGTCTAGAGGCTTTTCTAGCTTTAACGCTGCCAGCAATTTGAATAGCTCCAGCGTAAAGAAGTAGTTTTTCGGTCAAGGTGGTTTTACCAGCATCCGGGTGAGAAATAATGGCAAAACTTCTTCTACGAGAAACTTCTTTAGCAATAATTGGGCTAGGAGGCGAATTTGTCATATGCTACAAATAAAAGAGCGTTTTTTTAAACGCTATAGTGAAATCTTAAAAGTGAGATTATAGACCTTCAGGCTTATTTCATGATTATTCAACATAAAACATATATAAATAATTAGTAATAATCAATGTTCCAAAGAGATGAATACTTTAATCAAATACGCAATAGTCGGCTCCTTTGTTTTGATCATCAATTTTTCTTTTGCCGAAAAAGTATTTAAAGACAATCCATATGCAATGTTTTCGGCAGATCAAAATGAGATGAAGAGAACCAATATTGAGTGGCGACCTGTTGAGAATTTACAAGAGGTATGTGAAAGCGAGAGTAAAAAAAGAGGATATGGAGGCTTTGGTTATAAAGTCACAGCATGTTCATTTTGGGAAAATGGAATACGTGGGAATCGATGTTTAGTAATAACTTCGATGAATTTAAATATGCACACCCTGGGTCATGAAATAAGGCATTGTTTTCAGGGTAGTTATCACTAAAGATCTAGAACCTGTACGAAATTCCTAATTTAAAAATTGAGGAATATCCGGTACTAAACTCATCTCTAAAATTTGCTGCTACACGAAGATAGGAAATACCTAAGTCAATATCCTCTACAGGTTGATACGTTATAGCAGCCATAGCGTAATAATTGTACTTTTGATCGTCAGCAACCACTACATTCGTTACAAGCCCTAAATCTAAACCAAGATGAAGCTTACTGTTGAAATTCCAAATAGGTGCAAAGGACAATTGATATAAATCTGTTCTTAATGGGTCAAAGGAGCCAGCCACGGAATAGTTGGTATTATAAGGTTGGTGTTGATATACAAAATTGAAGAGTAATGTGTAATCTTCTTTATCATAAGATCCAATAAAGTTAACACCGTAGCCAGTAAGAGCCATACCCAAGCCAGCAGATTGATGATCTGTGTTACTGGGGAAAGTTAACATAGGCTTTATCGCAAAACTATAGCCATCAGAGGCATCACCAAAAAATCGATGTTTGAGTCCAATGTTATAGTTGGTAAAGGGCGTGTACGCCCCTGTAGGAAACCCATAATAAGTCACGCCAATACTGGCTTCAGTTGTATCTGAAATGCCCCTGGTATATCCCATTGGAAAACCTATTGCTCGATCAGCGCCTATAAATTCTTCTCCAGGGATATTGATATCAATAACTGAATTAAGTGGTTTAGAACTAGGGTCGGGATTGTCCCCAGCTTTGTTAAAAATATTGTAGTAATAAAAATCAACTTGATTTTTACCTTTAGCAACTGTGGATGCATCATCCGTTAAGAATGGTTCATATGCAAAGGAAAAATTAGAAAATAATCCGAAAACAAACGTAAGAAACAAAAAGATTTTTTTAATCATCACTATTTATGGATTAAGAGTTTTATCTCAAATTCTAAAAAAAAGATATGACACATTGATGTATCGAAAACCTAAAAATATAAACAAGCAAGTTGAATTAATTCTGAAATATTTCTCAAATAGAATGAATTTTCGTAAACCTGAAATGGAAATAAAAATGAGTATTTTTGGAAGAATTAGAGACAGTATTTTTGGTAAGAAAGATGATGCTGGACAAGGCGGACAAACAGCTACGCCTGCAGCTACAGATGCGGCTGCAATTTCACAAGTTGATGTAGAAAAAATCTTGACTGACTTAGCTGCTAAATCAGGACGTCCAAGCAATTGGAAGACTTCAATCGTAGATTTAATGACTTTATTAGGTTTAGATAGTAGCTTAGCTAATCGTGTAGAGCTTGCTAAAGAGCTTGGATACACAGGCGATACTAACGATACAGCTACGATGAATGTATGGTTAATCAAACAAGTAATGACTAAATTAGCTGAAAACGGCGGAAAAATATCTCCTAATTTAATGAATTAATTCATTTTAACAAGCCCTTATTGTTGATAATAAGGGCTTTTTTTTACCCAAAATATTTAGATTTTCGGGTGTATCATCACAAAATGAAATCCGAAAGGTGAATAAATGCCATTTAACCCTAATTTTTTAAGTGAGAGTATCCAGTTATCTGTAGCCCCAGTTTTTTTACTTACGGCAGTTGCTGGCATGATTAGTGCTTTAACGCAGAGAATCGCAAGAGTCATAGATCGTTCAAGAGATTTACAGCTTGAGATCACAAAAGAAAAAGATCTTCAACAACAAAATGTTTTGAAAATATTTCATGAGGAAGAACTCTTAAATCTATCGAAAAGAGCAAATTTAGTAAATATTTCTATGGGCTTGTTAGTCATGTGCGCCATTCAAATTGGCTTAACAATTTTAGAGTTGTTTTTTGCTGAGACTATTTCTGGAAAAATGAGTATATCGGATTATGTTTTATATACTTTTATCGGTGGGATAAGTTGTTTTGTGCTAGCGTTAATTTGTTTGTTATATGAGGTATTCATAGCTTCTTATTCAGTAAGAATGAGGCCACATAGCAAACAATCTATGCAACATCGATGATGAATTTGCTATTTAATTAAAGAATCAAATTTAATTAAAATCAAAATACCCAAAATTGCAAATATACCTGCAGCAATTGTATGAATTAGTTTTAAAGGAAGTTTTTGAGCAAATTTGTTTCCTAGAAAAACGGCTGGTACATCTGCAAGCATCATGCCAAGAGTAGTACCCATCACTACAGTAATAGGCGCACTATAACTAGCAGCTAATGCAACTGTCGCGATTTGGGTTTTGTCTCCAATCTCGGCCAAAAAGAAGGCGACAAGGGTTGCAATGAAGACCCCAGATTCAGCCACTTTAGGTTGCTCATCTTCGTCAATTTTATCGGGAATGAGCGTCCATACGGCCATCCCTAAAAAAGAAATACCTAATATCCAACGAAGCAATTCAGGGCTTAAAAGAGTGGTAATCCAAGTACCTAGAAGACCGGCAAGACCATGATTAAGAATAGTTGCAATAAAAATTCCAGTAATAATTGGAATAGGTTTTTTAAATCTTGCCGCTAATAAGAAAGCTAATAATTGTGTCTTATCTCCCATTTCGGCAAGTGTAACAACACCCGTGCTTACCATCATTGCCTCAAAATTCATTAGGCATTTTTCCTTTTAAGTAATGGGTAAATAATTAATAAGGTAGTAAAAATAATGAAGAACAGTAAAGACCAGTTTGGAACAGATAAGAAAAAAACAGGGGGTAGAGGAAGACTACAAAAACCATCTGCCTTAAAGAAGAAGGGCAGTACCTGGACAATATCAAATTGATTAATAAAAACTTCTAGAGGATCAAGTCCGCATGAGGATTCCGGATGTGATAGAACCAATTGATGTCTTAACGCAATGAGCAGTCCTGATAATGAAAAAAGCAAAGCTAAATAATGAAATACTTTTTTTAATTTACTAAATAAAAATGCATTAATGCAAGAAAAAAATAAGCCCAGAAATGCGATTCTTTGAAGAATACAAAGGGGGCATGGCGGATAATGCACACCAAGCCATCCTTGATGTTGAATAAATAAAGCAAACCCTAATAAAAAAGAACAGATTAAACTGATTAGAAGATAGAAATTTTTATGCATAACTCAATCATAATCAACTTTAACTACAATATTTAAATAAACCTTAAAACAATCTTGTTATAGTGTTTTAAACACAGGAGAAAATGATGTCAAAAGTTCTGAGCCGTTTGATGCTTTTAGTAGTTATATTAGCCCTATTATTTGCGCTATACACATGGATTACTTTATCTTTTGTTTACGCTGACGGAAGTAGAGCTGGCTTTTTACAAAAGTTCTCTAAACGTGGATGGATATGCAAAACTTGGGAAGGTGAACTTGTTACTGGAAGCATGCTTGGTAACCAAGAAAAGTTTTCTTTTTCTGTGAGAGATGAAGAACTTGCAAAAAATGTTTCGGCTCAAATTGGTAAAAGAGTTGAGATTGAATATCATCAACATGTTGGAGTTCCAACAAATTGTTTTGCTGAAACAGAGTACTTCGTAAAAAATATTAAAGCGGTTCCTGATTTACCAAATGAGCTTTTACAAAGACCATTGCCAACTAATTAAAGTTGGAGTTTTATAATTAGTTCAATGTTCATTTAGATAAACCCTCTAATTATTTAGCTCTAATAAAAAAATTTACTAGAGAGCTAATTAAAATAAGGGTTTTCCTTAATTAAAACCTTCCACAACCCCATAAAATATGGTTAAAATGTAATTGCGTAAATCAAGCGCTAATTTTTTAAATTTTATTTTAGTCATTACATTTCAAGGAGCATAATTTGAACAAAGCAGAACTCGTTGCAGCTATTGCTGACGAATCAGAATTATCTAAAGCTAAAGCAGAACACGCACTTAACGCTGCGTTAGATGCAATTAAAAAAGCTGTTACCAAAGGCGATAACGTCCAGTTAATCGGTTTTGGAACATTTAGTTCAGGAAAGCGCGCAGCTAGAGTTGGTCGCAATCCAAAGACAGGTGAAGCAATTAAAATTGCAGCCTCTAAGACTGTTAAGTTTTCAGCTGGTAAAGCATTTAAAGATAGCGTAAATAAGCGTAAGAAGTAATTGCTTATAACATTAAAAAAAGCCCAAATTATT
>DAIQPR010000226.1:0-2325 GCA_036787315.1 Polynucleobacter sp.
TGCTAAACGGTTGTTCCAAAATTTCTTTGGTTTTGAAAACCAAAGAGTGAGTCAGAGCTGTTTCTAATTAGATTAAACTCACCACACAAAACGCTACACACCGATATTTAGGAGACGTAAGCTCTTGAAATCTTAGTGGTTTTCTTTGGATGTCTGCTCTCATAATCCTTTGGTCCCAGGTTCAAGTCCTGGTGGGCCCACCAGTAATGCAAACCCTCATCAGAAATGGTGAGGGTTTTGTCTTTTTGAGCGAGGGAGACACTTTTTCCTATATTTAAAATAGGGGAAAAGGTCATCTATATCTTTTAATAACTTTGCTTATATAAATCTATTAAAATTTTCAATGGCTTATGTAATATTGGATATTGAGGCAGGTTTGCAATAATGTCTCAAATTAGCCTATTCTTTGAAATACTAAGTAGATATATCTTTAGATCTTTATTTTCTTAATAGATTGATTAAATTGGGGCTCGACTGATGTTAAGTGATATTGAAATAGCTCAGCAGGTAAAAATGTTAAAAATATCTGAGCTTGCTCAGAATTTCTTGGGGATTCCTGAGGATGAGCTTGAGCCATTTGGTCATTACAAAGCAAAAGTTTCACTCTCCTATCTAAAAAGTCTAAATAATAAAAAAAATGGCAAACTAATTTTAGTTACAGCTATTAGTCCAACTCCTGCGGGAGAAGGAAAAACAACGACGACTGTTGGCCTAGGCGATGGCTTAAATCATATTGGCAAAAAAGCCATGATCTGCCTTAGGGAGCCATCATTAGGACCTGTCTTTGGAGTCAAGGGTGGGGCTGCAGGAGGTGGTTTAGCGCAAATTGTTCCTATGGAAGATATCAATTTGCACTTTACTGGCGACTTTTCGGCAATAGCCTTAGCCAATAATCTATTGGCCGCAATGCTAGATAACCATATTCATCACGGTAACTCATTGGGTATCGATGTTCGTAGGATTCAGTGGAAGCGTGTGGTCGATATGAATGATCGTGCCCTGCGATCCCTGACTGTAGGTTTGGGTGGAACTCCCAATGGATTTCCTCGTCAGGACGGTTTTGATATTGTGGTTGCATCCGAAGTCATGGCTATTTTCTGCTTGGCTACTTCAGTTGAGGATTTGAAAAAAAGGCTAGGAGAAATCGTTGTTGCTTATTCATATGATCAAAAACCAGTATTAGCTAAAGATCTTAAAGCTGATGGGGCAATGACAGCACTCTTGAAGGATGCATTAGCTCCAAATCTGGTTCAAACTTTAGAAAAGACTCCAGCATTTGTTCATGGTGGTCCATTTGCCAATATTGCCCATGGATGTAATTCAGTCATTGCTACGCAAGCTGCACTAAAGCTGGCTGATTATGTAGTGACTGAGGCGGGCTTTGGCGCCGATTTGGGAGCAGAAAAATTTGTTGACATTAAATGTCGTAAATCTGGACTGAGGCCATCTGCAGTAGTCATTGTTGTTACGGTAAGGGCAATGAAATACCACGGAGGTGTAGAGCTAGCCAATTTAACAGTAGAAGATATTCCTGCCCTTGATAAAGGTTTGGTCAACTTAGAGCGCCACGTTGAAAATATTACTCAGGTTTACAATCTACCTTGCGTGGTGTCAATTAATAAATTTACGTCTGATACCTCTGCTGAAATTGAATTAATTAAAAAAAGAATGAAAACGCTAGGCGTCGAAGTTGTTTTAGCTTCTCATTGGGGCGAGGGCGGCAAAGGTGCGGCTGAGCTGGCAAAAGTAGTCGTTGATATGTGTGAATCTGATACTAAGCAGATGACCTACGTATACGATGATCAAGATTCTTTATGGGAAAAAGTGAATAAAATCGCAAAGAAAGTCTATCGTGCGAGTGAGGTAAATGCTGATGCAAAAGTCAGGGCGCAGATTGAGAGTTTGCAGCAGGGCTATGGTCATTATCCCGTATGTGTTGCCAAGACCCAGAGCTCATTTTCAACTGATCCTAAGTTACGTGGCGCACCAGATAATCATGTGATTACTATTCGTGAGGTACGCTTGGCTGCTGGTGCAGAATTTATCGTCATGGTATGCGGAGACATTATGACGATGCCTGGTTTACCCAAAGCGCCATCAGCAGAAAAAATTGATTATGTTGATGGTAAGGTTATTGGCTTATTTTGAATTAGAAGCTATACCCGTTGTTCCAAAATTCCTGTGATTTTCAAAACCAAAGAGTGAATCAGCAGTTCTTCTGATTACATTAAATCCACTACACAAAACGCTACACACCGATATTTAGGAGGCGTAACCTCTTGAAATCCTAGTGGTTTTCTTTGGATGTCTGCTCTCATAATCCTT
>DAIQPR010000085.1:0-4677 GCA_036787315.1 Polynucleobacter sp.
GCTGCAGGAATGGCTTCTGCTAAAGCTGCTATTGAGAAAGCTACAAAACGTTTGACTTTATCTAGCGTGCAATTATTGCCTCCAATCCATCACCCACACAAAGCGTTTGCTATTGGTTTAAATTATGTAGACCACGCACACGAGGGTAATTTCACACCACCAACACAGCCAGTTTTATTCCATCGTTTTCCAACATCATGGGTAGCTCATGGAGTTCCAATTGAGCGTCCAAAGGCTTCTCATGAGTTTGATTATGAAGGTGAGATTGTTGCCATCATTGGTAAAGCTGGTAAATACATCACTAAAGAAAAAGCTTTAGATCACGTTGCTGGATATAGTATTTTTAATGATGGTTCTATTCGTGATTTCCAATTCCGTTCTAGTCAATGGATGTGGGGTAAGAACTTTGATAGAAGCGGTGGATTTGGTCCTGAGTTCATCACTGCTGATGAAGTTCCTGCTGGTATGGTTGGCATGAACATTGAGACTCGCTTAAATGGTCAAGTGATGCAAAAGGCTAATACGCGCGACATGATTTTTGATGTTGCTACATTAGTTGTTGCTTGCTCAGAAGGTATGGAATTACATCCTGGCGATATGATTATTACTGGTACACCAGCAGGTGTTGGATTTGCGCGTAAGCCGCCAGTGTTCATGAAAGCTGGAGATGTTTGCGAAGTTGTTGTTGAAGGTCTAGGCACTCTAAGTAACCCAATTATTAACGAGGCTTAAACCATTTTATTTGGCCCCATTTTGGGGCCTTTTACTTGATTAGAAATTATGAGATTATTTACATTTGAAAAAGCTGGAAAACCAACAATTGGTTTATTAAGAACTCCTGCAGCGCAAGAATATATTGATTTAGAGATTGCTGGATATGAGTTTTGTCATGACATGGTTGCGCTACTGAGCCAACCTGATTGGAGAGATTCATTAGACGCAATTTTGGAAGAAGAGCCATTACAGGCAATTAAGCCAGTGGCAAACGTAAAGTTTCTTCCATTGGTTCAAAACCCAGGCAAGATTATTTGTGTTGGCTTAAATTATGCTGACCATGCTAAAGAGGGTGGACATGCAATTCCGGAACATCCAAGCTTCTTCCTCAGAGTTAATTCATCACAAATTGCGCATCAGCAACCAATGAAAGTTCCAAAGGCTTCAGCTAAATTAGATTATGAAGCTGAATTAGCGGTTGTTGTTGGTAAGCAAGCACGTCATTTAACTTTAGATAATGCGCTTGATTGCGTTGCTGGTTATTCTTGCTATAACGATGGTTCTGTGCGCGATTATCAGCGTAAGGGAACACAGTGGACATTGGGTAAAAACTTTGATGCTACTGGAAGTTTTGGACCATGGTTAGTAACTAAAGATGAATTGCCTCCTGGTGGAGATGGTCTTAAGATTCAGACACGTTTAAACGGTCAGACTTTACAAGATGGAAACACATCTAATTTCTTATTTGATGTGAAGACTGTTTTGAAAATTGTTTCTGAGTGTATGACACTTGAGCCAGGTGATGTCATCATTACTGGAACACCTGCTGGAGTAGGATATGCTAGAACTCCTCCAATCTTTATGAAGGCTGGTGATATTTGTGAAATAGAAATTGAGAAGATTGGCGTATTACTCAATACTATTTCAAATGAGTAAGTTCTTTTCGTTTTGATATAAAAGCTTCATCTTTGGATGAGGCTTTTTTTTAAGGAAAAATATGTATAAGGTCATAGCATTTGACGCCTTTGGAACGCTGTTTGATGTTTACTCCATGGCCAGCTTAGCTGAGAATTTATTCCCAGGTCAGGGTCAGGCCTTATCTAATATGTGGCGTGATCGTCAAATTGAATACACACGATTAGTGAGTATGGCGGATCCAAGTGTTGACGGATCAAGATATTACACATCCTTTTGGGATTTAACTATCAAGTCTTTACGTTATACCTGTGAGCGCTTAAATTTAGTTTTAACTGAAGAATTTGAACGTCAATTGATGGAACAGTATGCCAAGTTACAGAAATTTTCAGATGTGGACAATCTTCTTCAGACACTGAAAACAAAAAGTATAAAAACTTCTATTCTGTCTAATGGAAGTCAAAATATGCTTGAAAAGGTAGTTGAAAATAATCAATTGACACAATTTTTTGATGCGCTAATATCAGTTGATGAGGTGCGTCACTTTAAAGTGATGCCTAAGACCTATGAACTAGTTTTAAAGAAATTTTCTTGTCAAAAAGAAGATGTATTGTTTGTATCATGCAATGCTTGGGATATTGTTGGAGCTTCATGGTTTGGATTACCAACGTTTTGGGTGAATCGTTTTCAACTTCCATACGAACACATTGGTTTACCTCCAACATATCAAGGGCACAGTCTTACTGATCTTTTAAATCGTGTTTGAAATTTTATCTATGAAAGGTATTCTATGATTAAGTTCTTTTACCACCCATCTCCCAACCCTTTAAAAGTTGCATTATTTTTAGAGGAAACGAATCTTCCATATGAGCTAGTTCCAGTTGATACTAGAAAGGGAGAGCAGCATTCACCTGACTTTTTAAAGATTAATCCTAATGGCAAAACGCCTGCTATTTTAGATGGTGATGTTCCTGTTTTTGACAGTAATGCGATTTTGTTATATCTTGCAGCTAAGCATCAATTATTTTTACCTGTAGAAAATGATCGTAATAAGGCAGACATTGCATCATGGTTGATGTTTGTGGCTACTGGTATTGGTCCTTATTGTGGACAGGCTGTGCACTTCAAAAAGTTCGCTCCAGAGCCTAAAGAGTACGCAGTCAACCGTTACGATTTTGAAGCATGGCGTCATTGGAACATTATTAATGACCATCTCAGTACTAGGACTTGGATGGTTGCAGATCAATACAGCATTGTGGATATGTCTGTGTGGGGTTGGGCAAGAATGATTCCATTTATTTTGGGTGATGATGCTTGGGAAAAATTACCGCATATTAAAAAATGGATTGATGTTATTAATGCAAGACCGGCAGCACAACGTGCTGAAGGCTTAAAGGCTCAGTTCGAGTTTAAGATGACAGTTGATGCTGATGCACTTCGTCACTTATTCCCAGCGAATGCTAAATTGGGATTGTGATTTAAAAAGTTGAATAATAAGGAATAAAAAAATGAAAAACACAAAATCAAAAGTACCTTGTATACAAGCGTATTCTTGGGCTACTCCAAACGGCCATAAAGTGCACATTATGCTCGAGGAGTGTGGTTTTAAATTAGGTAAAGATTGGGAAGCAAATCCGGTAGATATCGGTAAGGGTGATCAGTTTAAGCCAGAGTTTTTAAGCATTAGCCCTAATAACAGAATTCCGGCGATTGTTGATATGAATGGACCTGATGGCAAGCCTATTAGCGTTTTTGAATCCGGAGCAATTTTGTTATATCTTGCTTCTAAAACAGGTAAATTTTTACCTAAGAAAACCTCTGATAAGTTTAAGGTAATGGAATGGCTCATGTTCCAAATGGGCGGTGTAGGCCCAATGCTTGGACAGACGCATCATTTTCGTATCTATGCACCTGAAAAAGTTGAATACGCCATTAATCGTTACACAAAAGAGGCGAATCGTTTATATGGAGTAATGGATCGCCAATTAGCCAAGAATAAATATATAGCTGGCAATACATATTCAATTGCTGATATAGCGATTTATCCATGGTTACGTAATTGGAAAAATCAAGGTGTAGAGATGTCTGAATATCCTCATGTCGAGAAATGGTTTAATGAAATTGATCAAAGACCAGCAGTGAAAAGAGGTGTAGAGGTTTTAACATCTTTAAGAAAGCCTTTGCATGATGATCAGGCAAAAGAAGTTTTATTTGGTATTAAGGCTCAAGATAAAAAGTAAACTACTTCATCGCAATACATGTCCAAAAGTAGCTTTGATCATCTCATTGATAGAGCTCACACTCATTCCATAAGGTGGGATAAGTATGGGCCTTCAGTGATTCCTTTATGGGTTGCTGATATGGATTTCAAAGTACCAGATTGTGTATTGCAGGCATTACATCAAAGAATTGATCATGGCATTTTGGGTTATACCTATGCTGGCCCAAGATTGAAAGAATGTATTGTTGAATATGTTAAAAGAAGATTTAATTGGGCCATAGAGCCCAGTTGGATACATTTTTTGCCGAGTGTTGTAACTGGCTTGCACCTTTCTGTACGCAATCTCACGCAAGCGAATGAGCACGTCTTGATTCCAGGACCTGCTTATCATCATTTTAAAGATGCTGTTGAGGGTGCAAATAGGCAGTACTCCATATTTGATATTCAATTAAAAGATGGTCGCCCAACATATTCCATAGAACAGTTAGAGTCCTTAGTCAGACCCAATACACGCTTGTTAATGTTATGCAATCCCCACAATCCTGGTGGAACTGTATTTACGCAAGCGGAATTAACCGACCTTGCAAATTTTGCTAAGAAAAACAATATCATTATTTGTTCAGATGAAATCCATGCTGATTTGATATTGGATCAAGGTATTTCGCATCATCCTATGGGAAGTATTGGAGATGATGTTCAAGATATGAGTTATTCATTAATGTCGCTCAATAAGGTTTTTAATTTTCCAGGTTTGGGTATGTCATGGATGGTTTGTTCAAACCAAGATATTAGTTCTAAGATACTCAAGGATTCACAAACATTAATTC
>DAIQPR010000085.1:4687-9992 GCA_036787315.1 Polynucleobacter sp.
CTACACAAGCTGCAATTGAAGGGGGGCAGGAGTGGCATTCTGAACTGATTCAATATTTAAGAAAAAATCGAGATGATGTATTTCAGAGGATTAATAGTATTCCTGGTTTATCCATGGCGCATCTTCAAGCAACTTATTTAGCTTGGATTGATGTTTCTCAGAAAAATTGGGAGAGTCCTTTTGATCAGTTTTTAAAAGCAGGAGTTGCGGTATCACCTGGTTCTCAATTTGGAAATTCCCAATTTGTAAGATTAAATTTTGGAACACAAAGTTCATTGTTACATCAAGCCTTAGACCGAATTGAATCAGTTTGTAAACACTAAATCTAATATCAATATGCCAAGTCAATTAGCTCAATATTATTACCAAATTATTCAAGACCAACTTGTGTTGTGGAATGGCATGACACTCGAGCAAAGAAGAAGTTCCTACGAAGAGGTAGCTATTCAACGTGGTAATTTTTCTAAAAATGTAGAAGTTGAAGCTGCCAAAATAGGAAACGCTTCTGGTGAGTGGTTAATCCCTTACAAAAAGCAAAGTGACGGAATCATTATTCATTTACATGGTGGTGCTTTTGCAGTTGGTAATTCCTTATCTCATCGTGCAATAGGATCTCACCTTGCCGAATATTCTGGTTGTAAGGTTCTCATGTTAAATTACCGCCTATGCCCTGAGCATCATTTTCCGGATGCATTAAATGATGTAGTGGAAACGGTATTGGAATTGCGTCAACGCAATCCTGAACAAAAAATTGCATTATCGGGTGATTCTGCTGGAGGTAATCTAGCACTAACAGCAACGCTGCATCTTCAGCAACACCAGCAAGCTCTGCCAAATGCTTTGGGCCTCATGTGTCCATGGACCGACTTAACTATGTCTAATCCAACACACAAAACTAAAGCAACTGTAGACCCATATTTTCCGAATAGTGATCGACTCATTGCGTCTGCAAAAATATATGCAGATTCAGTTGCCATAGAGAGCCCACTCATTTCTCCGCAATTTGCAAATTACACTAATTTTCCGCCGGTTATGACCCACGTTGGTGAATATGAAGTCTTGTTGGATGATGCAAGCATTTTGCATCAAAAACTCGAAAAATCAGGCACTGAATCCCATTTAGAGGTTTATCCAAGTATGTGGCATGTTTGGCAGCATTTTGTTGGTTTATTACCCGAAGCGACTCAGTCTGTGGAGAAAATGGCGCATTTTTTAAAACAGCATTTAGAGGCATGATTTAAACTAGATGTAATGAATGAAGTTCAATGAATATTGATGTAGATATTGAAGGAAAAATGATGGAAATTCAAAAGGTTGGAATTGTAGGTGCTGGCATTATGGGCAATGGTATTGCTCAAGCTTGTGCATCAGCTGGTTTAGATGTAATTATGGTTGATATCAATCAAGCAGCGATTGATAAAGGTATGGAAAGCATCGGTTCTAGTTTAGAAAGACTAGTAAAAAAAGAAAAATTAACTTCTGAAGAAAAGACAACAATTCTTTCTAAAGTTACAACTTCTTTAGATTATGCAGATTTAAAAAATTTAGATTTAGTGATTGAAGCTGCTACTGAAAATCAGCCAATCAAAGAAAAGATCTTGAAGCAGTTAGATGACACTTGTGCTGCTTCAACGATTATTGCTACTAATACTTCATCATTGTCTGTTACGCAATTAGCGGCAAAAATTTCAGACCCAAGCAGGGTCATTGGAATGCATTTTTTCAATCCAGTACCGATGATGGCTTTAGTTGAAATTATTCGTGGCTTACAAACGAGTGATGCCACTCATGAAGCAATTTATAACTTATCAAAGCGTCTTGGTAAAGAGCCTATAACGGTTAAAAACTCACCAGGATTTGTTGTTAACCGCATTTTGGTGCCAATGATTAATGAAGCGTTTTTTGTATTAGCAGAAGGACTTGCTACTGCTGAAGATATTGATGCGGGAATGAAGTTAGGTTGTAATCAACCCATTGGTCCTCTTGCGTTAGCCGACTTGATTGGTCTAGATACTTGTTTAGCAGTGATGGAAGTTTATTTCAACAACTTTAATGATTCTAAGTATCGTCCATGTCCTTTATTAAGGGAGATGGTTGCAGCGGGACAATTGGGTCGTAAAACGGGCAAGGGCGTTTATCAGTATTAATTTTTTATCCTAAAAGGCCGACTTAGTCGGCCTTTTTTCTTAGACCTCAAGAAATCAGTGCTTGATTTTAAAAGACCTAAAATACAAATTTAACCAAAGAGAATCTTTATGCCTTCCATCCGGATAGGTTACTGGAGTGTTATAGCTAGTTATATATGTTGGGGCTTTATGCCTTTATATACTAGACAATTTTCCAATATTTCCATGTTGGAGTTTTTAGTTCATCGGGTCATTTGGTCAGCAGTTATCTTGATTGTTTTGATGCTATTGCAAGGTAAGTTTTTTAAATTATTACAACAACTCACTCTTAAACGTATAGGCGTATATTCGGTGAGTGCTTTTCTTGTCGCAGCTAATTGGTATTTATTTGTATGGGCTATTTTGAAGGGGGATATTACTGAGGCTAGCCTAGGCTATTTCATTAATCCCTTGGTTAGTGTTGTATTGGGTTTGATGATACTGCATGAGAAATTACGAAAAATTCAAATATTAGCCATAAGCATCGTAGTTCTTGGAGTTGTTCTACTCGGTTTTGCATATGGAAAGTTTCCATGGCTTGCGCTTTGTTTGGGAGCAAGCTTTGGTTTATATGGCTTGATTCGAAAAATGGGTGATTTAAATGCGGTAGAAGGCCTAACCCTAGAAATGTTATTGCTATTACCTTTTATATTATTTGCATTTTTTAATCTTCAAATGCAAGATCAATTAGTATTTGGGACACAGGGCTTGATAGTAGATTTAAAACTGATGACCATTGGCATCATTACTGCTGTACCCATGTTGATTTTTATTTTTGGTGTACAACGTATTTCGATGACGAGCCTTGGGGTAATTCAATACTTAGGCCCAACACTGCAATTTTTAAGTGGGGTTATTATTTTTCATGAAATCATTGATCAGCATAGACTCATGGGATATAGCACTGTATGGTTTGGCCTATTGATTTTCGCAATTGAGGGGATGTATCAATCCCGTAAAAATCAAGTCTCTAAAATTCCACCGGTGATGATGGATTGAAATTACCTTGTCGATATTCCCGCATCTTGATGATGCTATAAAGCATTTCATTGATTGGTGCATTGATATTATATTTTTTAGCCTTCTCAACAATTTTCCCATTCAAAAAATCGATTTCAGTTGCTTTATTTTTAGCTAGATCTTGAGCGGTAGAAGAGATTTGATTGGGCCAATTGATTGCAACATCCGTAATGGATTGATCTATCACCTCTGGGTTTAAGTTAATTCCTTCATGTTGTGCAATGCTTAAGCATTCCAACTTCACTTTCTCAACGACAGATCTTATTCCTGGGCTTTCCATCAGTGAAGCGTAATTGATGTGAGCGATTGCTGAAAGACTGTTATAAACACAATTAATAATAAATTTTGACCACAAGTCTTCCAACATATTATTGGAGACCTTAGTTGGGATATTAGCTAGTTTGAGGAGTTCAGATAAAGCTTGAACTTTAGTTAAACTTTGTTCAGCAATCGTGTTCCCAATGACTAAACTTCCGCCCCCAAAATGTTTTACAGTCGAAGGAGAGGTCATTGCTATTGCGGCGTATACCATTGCAGCGTAGCAGTCTTGCTTAAGGTATTTTTTTAAAAGATCAACATTATCAATGCCATTTTGCAGACTAATGACCACGGCATTGGATTTTAAAAAAGGCGCAATTTCCTCTGAAGTTTTAAGGGTTGACTGCGTTTTAACAGCGACAAATACATAAGGCATATCAGACAAAACTTCAAGTTGCGAAGTCGCTTTAACAGGAATAGTTTCCTCTTTATCGCTCCAAGTAATGGTCAGACCTTGCTGATTAAGCGGGGTAATCTGATGTTCTCTAGCAATGAAACTAACATCAAAGCCTGATTTAGCTAAGAGGCCTCCAAAAAAGCAACCAACGGCACCTGCTCCAACAATGGCAATATTAGGTAATTGAATAGTCATTTAAAAATCAGTTGCAACTGGTAAGAAAAGTTCTTGGAGATCATTTAGAAATTGTAACCCTAAAGGCGTAGCTTTGAGTTGAAGTAGATTGGTGTCTAAAAGGCCTTTAGACATAGCAAGCTCTAATTCTGATTGGACATCTATTTGACTCAAGCCAGTTCTTTGTTCAAAGATACTCATTGGCACGCCATCTTTTAAGCGTAATGCGCCAAGCATAAACTCAAAAGCCAGCTCATCTTGAGCGACACTGCGTTGTTCAATCACTGCTTTATTCGGGGACCATACTGATTGCATGTATGTGGCTGGATGTCTTTCTTTAACGGTTCTCAAAATTTTATCCGGGAAAGAAATTTTGCCATGAGCGCCAGCTCCAATACCCAAATAGTCACCGAAGGTCCAATAATTGATGTTATGAAAACATGAACCACCTTTTTTAGAATAAGCAGAAACTTCATATCTGTTAAGACCAGCATCTTCAATCTTTTGTAAAAGACTATTTTGCATATTTGCAATCAGATCCTCGTCTGGAAGTGGCGGTGGCAATTTTGCAAATAGAGTGTTCGGTTCAAGTGTGAGTTGGTACAAGGAGAGATGATCAGTATTAAAACTTAAGGCAGTATCAATATCAGCTATTGCTTCTTCCAAGGATTGCATAGGTAAACCGTACATCAAATCCAAATTAATATGTTGAAAGAATTGCTTGGCAATATGGATAGCATGAATGGCATCTGCCTTGTTATGAACTCTTCCTAAGTCTTTCAGATGTCGTTCATTAAACGATTGGATGCCGAGTGAGATTCTATTGATACCACTTTTTGCATAAGAAGCAAATTTCTCGGCTTCAACTGAACTTGGATTTGCTTCAAGGGTGATTTCTATATCACTGTCCATCCCAATTCTGGCACGAACATCGGCTAAAAGGCGATCTAAGCCTTCAGCGGATAGAAGGCTTGGTGTTCCACCACCGATAAAAATCGAGTGAATTCTTCTTCCCCAGACGAGTGGTAAAGATTCTTCTAAATCTTTACAAAGAGCATCTAGGTATTTTATTTCCTCAATTGGGTTAACCTCAATAGAATGTGAATTAAAGTCGCAATAAGGACATTTTTTAACGCACCATGGAAAGTGAATATAAAGTGATAGCGGAGGCAAAGACTCTAAGATTAGCTCATTCTTCGTATTCACTTTTTGCAATGTTTGAATAGGAATA
>DAIQPR010000086.1:0-9919 GCA_036787315.1 Polynucleobacter sp.
GTATTGGATATTCAGATGAAAGACCAAATTCAGGTATACGTTGGGACAGCCGGACATTCAGTGTGGTTTAGTGATGATTTAGGTAATCGCTTTATTCATCCAAATAGTCACTCTGGAATGTACCTTGAAGCTCGCGTTTGGTCTTTTTCTAGTCATCCGGAAAACAAAGATATTCTTTATGCAGGTACAGACATGGGAATGTTTGTTTGGGATGAGAAAACTACTCGTTGGACATTTATTGAATCCCCAGCAAAGGATATTTGGGCAATATGTCAAAATCCTAAAAACCCAAATTTTCTCTTAATTGGCTCAAGACCTGCAGAGCTTTTTTATTCTGAAGATGCAGGAAAGAACTGGGAAAAAATAATTATTCCAGGCCTTAAGTCTTTTTCAGAAATCAATATGGGCCCAACTCGATTTACTCAAATTTTATTCGACCCAATTGATGATGGAACAATTTGGGCAACCGTGGAAATAGGTGGTATTTTTAGAAGTACTGATTTTGGTAAAACTTGGATCGAAGTCTCCAGCGGTCTTGAATCGATTGATGTTCATGGCATATGCATAACCCAAAATTTTTCCAAACAAAAAATAATTTATGCCACAACAAATCTTGGCTTACACCGCTCAACCAATAATGGTTTAACTTGGGAATTTGTTCTTCTAGACTCTCCGTGGCAATATACTAGAGCTATTATTAAACAACCTGATAACCCTTCTATATTGTGGCTTTGTAACGGAAACGGTCCTCCCGGTAATGCTGGAAAACTACTTAAAAGCCATGACTTTGGCTACTCTTGGGAGGAAATATTCATTTCAACATCTTTCAACTCCACACCATGGTGCATTGCTGTGGATGAATCTAATCCTGCATTAATATTTTTAGGTAGTAATTTAGGTCAGATATTTCGAAGTGATAATGGTGGACAAACTTGGGAAAAACTTACTCATGAGTTTGGTGAAATAAGAGCCCTTCACTGGAGAACTATTAAGTTTGATGAAAATCGACCACCCCACTCTATAACAATTCGCAAACCGCCACCTATTAGCAAGGTAAAAAATGAAATCTAATAACCCTCACGTAATGCTCGTGATTCCAGAAAACAATACCACAATGGAAAATGAGCTGAGAGAACTTTTACCGATAGGGTCATCTGTTCATGTTGTAAGAGTCCCAAGGGGTAAAGGTCTTTTAACAAAAGAAACTCTTCCTGAATATAAAAACTCAACAGTACTGGTTTGCGAAAAATTTAATCATCAAGATATAGATATCGTGGCCTACGGCTGTACTGCTGCCGGATTTATTATGGGGCCAGAGGGTGATCAAGAAATGGCAAATCGAATTAGTGATATTGTGAAAAAACCAGTTGTTACTACAGCAGGTTCAATGGTCAAAGCTCTTCAAGAATTAGAAGCAAAAAATATTTCTTTACTTACTCCATACAATGACCTAGTAAATATTCAATTAAAAAAATTCTTGGAATGTGGGGATATCAACGTTAAACATTTTGATAGTTTTTATGCTCCTGATGTGATTGCACTTGGCAAAATAACTAGTATAGAGGTCCAAGAAAAAGCTGAAAAACTATTTGCGGAAGATGTAGATGCTCTTTTTATTGCTTGCTCTCAATTACCCACTATTAGTATCTTAAATAGTCTTTCTTCAAAACTTAGTAAACCAGTTTTATCTTCAATTCAAGTAACTGCAAAATACGTAAATAATTATTTATCTTAAGGCCATATGAAACAATTTTTAAAATTACTCTTATTGTTCATACTTTTGAGTACTCACATCAATAGCCACTCTCAAAATACTAATTGGCCCAATAAAGTGATTAGATTCGTAGTTCCTTTCGCAGCTGGTTCTTTCACTGATACAGCTGCGAGAGTTGTTGGTGCAGAAATAACAAAGCACACAGGACAAAGTGTAATTATCGAGAACAAAGGTGGCGCTGGAAGCACCCTTGGAACAGACACAGTTGCAAAGGCCCAGCCAGATGGTTACACTTTTTTAGTGACAGATAATTCATTCGCTGTGTCAACAGCTCTGTATGATAAATTACCTTATAACCCCCAAAAAGATTTAAGTCCAGTGTCTCTTCTTGCAGAAGCTCCAGCTGTATTAGTTGCTCGTTTAAATCTCCCACAAAAAAACTTAAAAGATATTGTTCAAACAGCAAAAATAAATAACAATGCTTATTCATATGGGTCAGGTGGAATTGGCTCTTCAGCACATTTAGCTATGGAATCATTTCTATCTCAAAATAATATCAAAATGACCCATATTCCATTTAAAGGAATTGCAAGTGCAATCTTAGATGTAGTTGCAGATCGCGTAGACTTGGCAATTGGAAGTGTTGGTTCAACAGCTCCTTTTATACGTGATGGCAAATTGATTGGAATTGCGGTGAGTGGTAACCAAAGAAATCCACTTTTTCAACAAGTGCCGACTTTTGCACAAGCTGGATTTCCAAATTACAAAATGATGTATTGGTTTGGTGTTTTAGCACCAAGTGGTACATCAAATGAAATTATTGAAAAAATGCATCAAGAAATTGTTTATGCAATTCAAACACCCCAAGTCATGGAAGTTTTTAAAAATGCAGGTGTATATCCGTCTGCAAACTCCCCTAACGAATTTAATAAAATGATCAAAGAAGAAAGTAACATTTGGTCAGATCTTATCAAAAAGTCAGATATCAAAGCTAATCTCAATTAATCACTGGAAAATTATGTCATTCGATCCAACAGAAAAAGTTCTATTTAAAGCACCGCCAAACGCATGTGATGCACATTTTCATGTTTTTGGTCCAGCAGATAAATACTCCTATGGTACTGATTTGCGTTATAGCCCACCTCATGCTCCGCTGGAGGAATACTTAAAATTAGCGAATCATTTGGGAATACAACGATATGTATTTGTCCAACCTAGTGCTTATGGAAGAGATAATTCATGTATGCTTGATGCCATGAAAATCGTTGGTGTAAATCAATGTCGAGGCATAGTAGATATTGATGAAAACGCTCCAGATGCTCTAATTTCTTCAATGAATGATCTTGGTGTCAGGGGCGTCAGAATCAATGTTAGTCCAATCTTTCCCCAGCAATCTGGTCTTGCAGATCAATTAATGCCCCGCATCACCTTGTTAGCAAAACGTTGTGCTGAAATTGATTGGCATTTAGACTTTCTGTTGCCAGGATGGTTAACCAATGAATTAATGCCAGTATTTCATAGACTTGAAATACCCTTCACGATGGCTCATATGGGCATGAATTTAGCAAAAGATGGTGTCCATACACCAGGTTTTCAGAATTTTTTAAATCTTTTAAAGGACTCAAACAAATTAGCTCATGCAAAATTTACTGGCATCTATCGCATGTCTAAAACAGAGGGCTTTATCGACGCTGATCCCTTAGCTAAAGCAATTATTGAAACATCCCCTAGCCAAATTATTTGGGGTAGCGATTACCCCCATTTATCTTTTGGTGATAAAAGCTCTGTAGAGTTATTTAATCTTTTAGGACGATGGGCGAATGATGAAAATATCATCAAACTTATATTATCGGATAACCCTAAAAAACTATATGGTTTTTAATAACTTATTTTTTTAATCTGATTGGCCTTTTCAGATGTAATGGCCAACATAAATGCAAGGTCTGTTCCAGCTGAAACATATCTTGCACCTAGCTTTACATATTTATCTACTAAATCAGGCCTAGAAGAAAGTCCACCAACACCACACCATTTACCATATTTTTTACATAAATCAATAGTTAGCTTATATGCTTGGTCTACCATTGGATGATCATATTGGCCGGCAATTCCTAGATCTGCTGTTAAGTCATTAGTACCAATTAACACAATATCTACTCCCTCAGTAGCAATAATGCTCTCAGCGTTATCTAATGCAGCCTGACTTTCAAATTGAACCATAACAACCGAATTTTGATTCATAATAGGATAAAGTTGGCTTGCAGGTATGCTTTTATAGGACATATGAGGCATTGCTCCAGAAGATGACCTATCTCCATAAGGAGGAAACTTAGCATATTTAACAACTTCAGCAGCTTCCGCGGCAGATCGAATATGTGGAGCTATTACTCCCATCGCTCCAACATCCATAACTCTTGAAATCCACTCTGGACTATTCGCTGGTACCCTAACAAAAGGAGCTAATCCAATTTGTAATGAAGAGATACATAATTGGCTTGTTGTTTCTAAAGAAAAACTACAATGCTCTAAATCGATATAAATAGAATCAAATCCAGCAGTTTTAGCAATTTGACATATTTCAATTCCCTTTACTAAACGAATTGTCATTGACGATACCAATTCATTCTTTTTTAATTTTTCTAAAAACATATTATTTATATAGTCATTTACACTTGCTGAAGATTGAGTCATATATTATTTCCATTTAATTTTATGAATACTGTCATATTAATGGAAAGTATGCTTCCATACTTCATATAAAATAAAAATCAATTAATTATTATTCAAAGAGACTAAATGAAAATACTATTGCTAGCTTTATCACTTACCTTAAGTGCTTTTTCATTTTCCCAAACCTATCCATCAAAACCAGTAACTATTATCGTCACCTATGCTCCTGGTGGACTTGGGGATCTTCTTGCTAGGCAATTAGCAGAGCAATTAACTACTAAAACTAAACAATCATTTATCGTAGAAAACAAACCTGGAGCCACGGGTGCTGTGGGAACTCGCTATGTGACAAAATCAAAACCTGATGGCTATACCTTACTCCTTGGTCAAACAGGAGAAATGGTTATTAATACCATTGTCGGAAAAGATCTTGGATATGACCCATACCAGGATTTAAAACCGATTGCTTTAATTGGCGAGGTTCCTCTAACTTTGGTTGCTCCCATGAACGCGCCATATAACTCATTACCTGAATTTATAAAACTCGCTAAACAGCAACCCAACAAATATACCTATGCCTCATCAGGGACTGCGACACCTGGTCACATAGCGGCAGCCTCTCTAGCTCAATTGGCAGGCTTAGAAATGACGCATGCTCCATACAAGGGCGCTGGTCCTGCAATGACAGATATTTTAGGTGCCCACGTAGATTTATTTTTTTCAAGCACCCCTTCTATCATCCAATTTGTTGAAGGGAATAAAATCAAAGCACTTGCAGTATCCTCTAATAAAAGAACAAGTGTTTTCCCACAACTTCATACCGTTTCTGAGGATATTGGTAAGGACTTTAGTTTTACACTTTGGGGAGGTATCTTCGCCCCATCTGATACACCAGATGGAATTGCCCAAACTTTAAATACCCTCATCAACCAAATACTTTCCGATCCTCAATTTAAAAAACAATTTGAAAAAGAAGGTATCAATATCAAACCAAATAGTAGAGAAGAATTTGCACAGTTTCATCGAACCGAATTATCTAACTATAAAAAAACTCTCCAACCCCTCAATTTAAAAATAGATTAAAAATATGAAAATAGTAATTATTCCTGGTGATGGCATTGGCCCAGAGACTATGGCAGTTTGCACACAAGTTTTAGAAACAATTTCTGATAAATGCGGACTTGGCCTTGAACTAATTCCTGAAATTGCTGGGCATGAAAGTCTCAAAATTAGAAAAGCAACAGTCACACAAGAACTTTTAGAAACTGTAAAAAATGCAGACGGACTGATGTTAGGCCCAATGTCCACTTTTGACTTTAAAGATGAGTCCAAAGGCGAAATCAATCCATCTAAGTTTTTTAGAAAACAGCTAGACTTATATGCCAATATTCGACCAGCA
This sequence comes from Polynucleobacter sp., assembly GCA_036787315.1. GTDB lineage: Bacteria > Pseudomonadota > Gammaproteobacteria > Burkholderiales > Burkholderiaceae > Polynucleobacter. Next base: position 5,784 of record DAIQPR010000086.1, read on the forward strand.
AAAACATTTAAAAATATTCCAACAAGGATGAATCCTTTTGATCTTGCTGTTGTTCGTGAAAATACAGAAGGTTTTTATTCAGATAGAAATGTGGAATCGGGCAATAGTGAAATTTTAGTCACCCCAGAAGTCGGTATTTCTTTAAGAAGAATTACTAAACTGTGCTGTGATCGAATCGCAAAATCAGCATTTGAACTAGCAATGACAAGAAAAAAACATGTCACGATTGTCCATAAAGCTAATGTACTCAGAATTACAGATGGCATGTTTATTGACTGTTGCTTAAGTGTTGCAAAAAATTATCCTGAAGTAAAAGTAGATGACATTATTGTTGATGCGATGATGGCTCATGTAGTCCGTAATCCTGAGAAGTTTGATACGATTGTCACAACCAATATGTTTGGCGATATTCTTTCTGACCTTACCGCAGAACTCTCTGGTAGCTTGGGGCTAGGAGGATCTCTTAATGCTGGAGATATGTACGCAATGGGTCAAGCAGCTCATGGCTCAGCCCCTGATATCGCAGGCCAAAATATAGCCAATCCCTTTTCATTAGTCACCTCTGCCAGTATGTTACTAAACTGGCTCGGAGCTCGCCATCAACAAGTATCTTTGATCAATGCTGCAAAAGTGATTGATAACTGCTTAGATCAGGCTATTGATGCAAAAGAAACCACTAAAGATATTGGTGGCTCACTTGGTACGAATCAAACTGGAAAATTACTGATCGAGAGAATCCGTACCTACCAATTAATCTAATTTTTTCTTTTAACGGGCATATTAGGCTGCGCATCAGCACTTCGGCGATTAATGTAATCTTGATCTTTTTCCATCCATAATCCTTTGGTGGCTTGTAGCGCGTTATGATCCCACTCCTCAGACCAGTCTCCTAGGTCATAACCATACCATGGGGATTCAGGTCTTAATTCAGGCAATCCTAATCTCTCCCATATTTTTTTAGCATTTTCCATATACTCCTTCTTAGGTAGCGCTAAAGGAGGCATTGGATATTTCATTGTTGCATCAATCAGCATCGCTGAATCAATTTCAGGTGTGAACTCACTGCGAGGACCATGACCCATTTCTCTATATCGAACAATTTGTATGTCTTGTCCAGGATCACAACGATAAGACATTGCCCATAAAACTGCATCAATATTGTTCGGATCAATATCATCATCAATTGCTATCACATACTTTCCAATAGCAGCCTGCAATGTCATCGTACCGTTTAAAGCTCTCCAAATTTCAGTTTTAGATGAACCTCTAGCAAACTGTAAAAAAACTACTTTTCTTAAATTAGTTAATGCTTCATGGAGAGTAACTTTTTTAATACCTTTAATAGATAAGCGATTTTTTAAATGACTTAGGTACAAAGGTTCATAAGCTAATTTTTTAATAACGCTTGATTCACTAGGGGTAACTTGTGAAATGATTGACATAATCGTTGCTTTTTTACGGCGTGTTATAGCAGTAACAGTTACAGCGGTGTTGTAATCCTCAAGAGCAACATAACCATGTGATTCACCAAATGGTCCTTCTGGCTCTAAAAATTCAGTATCAACATATCCCTCAATTACGACTTCGGACTCAGCAGGAACCAAAATATCAACCGTATGTGCTTTCACAGCACGAATAGACTCGCCAGCTAATCCTCCTGCGACAGACAACTCATCTAAGCCAAGTGGAAGTTTTTGTGGACCCTGAAAATTAACAAATGGCGGGCAACCTATTACTATAGCAACAGGCATTTTTTCGCCTCTTGCTTTGTACTTTTTCCAATGTTCTAAACCACCAGCCCTCAAATTAGCTAGCATCATCATACCTAGTCTAGTTGGCGATTTTATTTGTCCTCGATATGTACCCATATTTTGCACACCCGTATCTGGATCTCTTGTAGTTACACAAGCTGCTGTTATATAAGGTGCTGCATCAAATCCAGGAGTTGATATGGGAAAAGGAATTGACTCTAACCCATTACCAGGACCTTCCAAATCTTTTCCCTGAATAATCATTTCATGACATGCTGCCTCATCAGAACTAACAATAATCGGAGGTATAGGATTTGCTATAGCGTTCTCCCAAGCAGGTCCAATGTCATCAAAATTTTCTACATTCATTCCAATTCGATAAACTTCAGGATTAGCAGCCAAGGCACCAACTACCACATCAATATCAAATCTCCTACCTTGACTATCGACAACATTGGTAAATAAAAATGCTTTTCTTTTATCTTCTGCAATACCTCCACGGAACTGCCATCTAACAAGTGGATGCAATTCAGAATCTTTATTGATAGGTTCGTCAATCCTACACAATAATCCCGCCTTATCTAGACGCTCAATATGTTCACCCAAATCAACATAACCAAATTTCTTATTTTTCATATCTTCTTTCTTTTCTATATTATTCTGGCTTTACATTAGCCTTCTGATAAATGCTCATTAATGATCTAATGGGATAGGATTCAATTCCGAAAGTTAAGCCAATAAAAAGAAAATTTGAATAATTTCCATGATGAAGTCCCCAATTTATATTTGATTTAATAGTATTTATGTGCAGCCAAATAACATACTAATCAATCAAATGGCTTCCGTAAAGGGTCAAGTAATGACCTCAATTGGTTGTGATCTATCGTAAACATGAGCTCTAATAGCTCTCCCAGCTCACCTTTAGGAAAGCCTTCCCTTGCGAACCATGCTAGGTAATGTCCGGGCAAATCTGCTAATTTTCTCCCAGCATACTTGCCATAGGGCATTTGCCATTCTATTAATTTAAGAAGAGATTCTTTTTCCAATTCAATGACCCATCAATGTTAATATCAAATAAAAAGGTGACACATGGCAGAAAAAGCTAGACTATTTCAACAGGGGCAAATATTAAAGCACCTTAAAACGGGTGGACTTTATCGTATTTTATATGAAGCGAAGATTGAGGCTACTCTAGAAGATGTTTATGTTTACGAGGCCTTAATTAATAATACAATTTGGATTAGGCCTATTACTGAAATGGAAGATGGAAGATTCATCACTACCTAAAAAATATTAATTTGGAGACATTATGCCGCTTAAATTTATGGAACATATCTTAATCTTGACACATGATCCAGAAGGTACTAGAGATTGGTTTTGCAATAACCTAGGCTTTGTAAGCGGGTATCATCCAGAATTCGGCTTCCCAGTATATTGGCTGTATATTGGCGAACAAGACGTTGTCCACATTGGTAAAGCAAAATTTTCTGATCATCAAGATACGTATCTCAGTACACCCCAAGACCAAGTAAATCAGGATTATTCAGGTGGTGGATCGCTTGGCTCCGGAAGAATAGATCATGTTTGCTTTAACTGTACCGGGATGCTGGAGTTCATTGAAAGACTCCAAAAAAATGGCGTAGATTTTAGTGAGCGAAAGGCTCACAACTCCAACCTTTACCAGTTGTTTATGCGTGAGCCAATCAATGGCATCAAAGTAGAACTTAATTTTTCTGCCCAAGAAGCAATTCTTGCTGGAAGAGTAGCTAGTTGGACAGATGCCGGAGCAACAACTTAATCTATACCAGTTCGTTTAAAAACTGCTTTTACTTTATCAGATTGTAAATACTCAATAAATTCTTGAGTCTGTTTAGGATGTTTGGAAGTCTTCATGACAGCAGCAGAATAATTAGTGTAATTCTGAAACTCTCCTGGAAGTGGGCCTACCAAAACTACCCCCTTAGATTCATTTAATTTAATTTCGGCAATAGCACCAAAACCAATTTCATTCCCAGAACCTCCAATAACACGTTGAATAGCGTCATCTCCATTAACAAATCGCTCAGTTTTGCTTTCTAACTGTTCAGCGACACCTATTTTTTTAAATAACTGATCTATATACAAACCAGTTGAAGCTTTGTTATAAATTAAGTGTTCAGCTTGGTTAAGACTGTTTTTAAAAGACTCAGTTGTACTCACTGCAGGAAGTGGAGCGCCTTTTCTTACCATAACACCAACCCCACCCTTTCCCAGAAGCGTAAGTGTTCCATCAACTAACTTAGCAAGATTTTCCGGACGTGTCATTAAACTGGTTGCCGTTAGCATTAAGTCACCTGGAGTGTTCTCACTTAATTTCTGTTGAAGTTGAGGTGCTGTGCCATATTC
>DAIQPR010000087.1:0-9845 GCA_036787315.1 Polynucleobacter sp.
ATTGAATATTTTCAATGGTAGTGTAGTGCTTATTTCTTGAAAACCATAGTCTTGAAGTGTCTGATTATCGAAGCTTAGTGGTTCTAACCGGGTTGAAGAACAGCCTGAAAATCCTAAAGTAAAAAATAAAAGAAGGACTATAAAGTTTTTAGTAGTCCCTCTTTGGTAGTGAGATTGAAACAATTACCTAACCATTATCCTAGGCTGAGTTAACTGTTGGATTAATGCATCAAAGCCGCTACTTTGCAGGAAAGCTGGACGGTCGCGCAATATTTGTAATTTTTTTTCACCAGGTAAGAGCTTCTCAGGAGTGAATCCAGATAACTCTTTTTCGACATTTACTGTTTCACCAGTATCTAAAGTCATGGATGTTTCTCCATCATGAACATAGTCATATATACCAGCTCGGTCTTTTTGCCCTTCAGGAATAATAGCCAGTTCTATATCAGTTCCACGAATACCAATAGTTGCCGTACCCACTTCGTATTTCACATTATCAGGTTGGCCTTTACCAATCGTGCCTGAAACTGCTCGAAGAGTCCCACTTAAAATTGTGGTTTTCATAGTATCAGTTGCTTTATTACCTTCAAATTTGAATTCAGCAATTTTGACTTTACTATCGGAGCGAACAATCATTGTTGACTTGTCCTTCATTTGAATTAATACTTGTGAGTCTTTAGTTGTGGCAATTGTCTCTCCAGAGCTGACTACATCTCCTGCTTTGGCTTCCCTTGTCTGATTTGTCGAAGATATTATGCTAGCAGTCCCTGAGACGCGTTTAATATTACCTGCCTCATCCGCCATACTCCAGCTGGACATAAATATTAAACTAAAAGCTAAAAGTATTACTTTATGAATAGATAGATGTTTCAAGAAATTTCTCCAATTTATTTAGTTTCAAATTTAGTCACCCCGTCCCAATCATCACCTGGAGGGTTAGCTTTAAAAAAGGCAATTCGTTCTGCAAAAACTTTGTACAGTTTAAAGTCAGGTTCTATCACCAGCAATTGATCTAGGATTGCTTGCGCTTCATCCCAAGCTTGTTTTTGATACAAGGCGAACATATCATTCCACTTATAGATTTGTTCTTTTTTCTCATCCGATAATTCTTTTTCAACACCAATAGGTTCAAAAATTCGAATAGGAACATTCTTACCTTTTACCCTAACCATATCAATTGCTCGGAATAAAATACCTTCTGCGATATTCTTTGTTGCTTCTGAAACTAAAATCCATACGCCATATTGTCGGGTTGCGCCTTCCAGGCGTGAACCTAAATTTACGTTATCCCCCATGACTGTATAGGCTTTACGTATTTTTGATCCCATATCTCCGACAGTCATATCACCACTACTGAGTCCAAGACCTACTTTGATATCTGGCCAGCCACGTTCTTTATATGAGGCTCTCAGTTCGGCTAGTTTTTCTTGCATTTTGAGTGAAGTTAAAACACCGTTATACCCATGGTTAGCATCATCAATTGGAGCACCCCAAAATGCCATAATTGCATCACCAATGTATTTGTCCAAAGTACCACCATTGCTTCGTATTACAAAGCTCATTTCTGTCAAATAACCGTTAACAAATTCTGTTAATTCTTGTGGTGTAAGCCCCTCAGAAATTGAAGTAAAGCCAACAATGTCAGCAAAAAGAACTGTTAATTGAGTTTTTCGGGCAGCCATACTGTACTTTAGTGGGTCTTCTGCCATTTTATCTACAAGTTCAGGCGGCACATATTGACCAAAGAGGTCAGTTAATTGACGCTTTCCGCGTGATTCGACAAAGTAACCGTAACCTACATTGGTGAGGTAAATTAAAAAACTTAACATTAAGAAAGAAGCAAGAGGCAGCGCAAAGCCGCTATTCCAAGCATAAAAATTAACAGCGACCGATGCAATGATAGAAATAACGAAAACACCGACTCCAAGTCCTGCAGACATCATGGCGATCATGAAGGAAAGGACAATACCTAAGACAAAAATTGCAACAAGGAGTAAAAAGCTCATATAGCTAGGGGTGCTTTTGATGACACCCAAATCGCTGTCGAGCATTCCAGCAATTAAATTAGCGTGCACTTCAACCCCTGGATACAGTCCACCCACTGGGGTTGCTCTAAGATCTGCCAATCCTGGAGCAGTAGTTCCAATTAAGATGATTTTGTTTTTTAATTGCTCTTCTGGGATTTTCTTGTAATAAATATCACCTAAAGACATGTATTTAAAGCTGCCACGCCCACCGCGATAAGGAACCATCACATTGGTGATTGTATCTGTGGGTATCAAGGTACTTCCAATCGCAACAGCCTCAATTGGCAGTTTATTGCTAGATTGTTTGGGATCAACTTCTGGCATGAGAACTGGGCCAGGTAAATTATCTGGCATATGTCCTTTGCGATCAAAATCAGGGTGATCAACTCCTTTAGCAAGTCGAAACATCGCCATTGACAAAGACTCGTAGTAATTATCTCCAAATTGAGCGATGAGTGGAACTCGTCTTATTTTCCCATCTTGATCAACGGTTGGATTAAAGTGGCCTGCTAGGGGAAAATCCTTCATCAAAATTGGTAAATTGGCCCCATAGCCTTTTCGTAAAGGGAGCTGAACGTCGTAACCTAACATATCTTCTTTGGTAAAAGAGGGATCAGGCAGAGATCCGACAATGGTTGCATCGTCATTGGAGTTGAAGTAGTAACCTAAAACTACTGGCCGATCTTGTAAAGAATGTGCAAACATTCCGTCATAATCAAGTTTTGGAGCAATTTTTTCTAAAGTGGCAGAAAACTCTTTGCTGTTTTTTAGTTCTTTTTTAGCTAAATCTTGAAGTTTACCGAGCCCAGAACTTTGATCAGCTTCAGCCCATATGACGTCAAACCCAACTTCTTTGACTTCGTAATAATCAAAGAGGTTATCCATGATTTTTGACATTTTGTCACGACTCCAAGGCCAGCGACCAAGCTCTGGCATGTTTAGACTCTTTTCGTCAACATCCAAAATCACAATACGTTCGTCGACCCCTTTGGGCATTGTTAATTTTAGTCTGGCATCGTAAATAATATTGTCTAGTTGCCCAATAAATGGAATATTGAAAAGGCCATAATTTTCAATGGAGAAAAATAAAGTTAAAACTAGACCTAAGACTATCCTTACCCAATGCTTTTTTAGAGATTTAATCATTTTTATATTAGTTTTATAGTTTGATTCAAAATTACATCATATTGATTTTTTATGCTGTCTACGTGAAAAAATCAATTTTTTCTTAAAAGCCGGCCTTTTTTAATAAAAAAATTCGGTAAAACCCTTATAACTTATATATTTACAACACTTTCAGCATAAGATAAGCAATGCTAAACATTTAAATTTGTTTACACCTATACTATAGGTACCTTATTACATTTACCTAAAGTTATGAAAATTGAAGAAAAATTTATTGATGGTGTAGGTAATATATCTGTTCAATCTGCCATTGCCAGAATTGAGTTAACAAGACTTGATAAATTACCCTTAGCCAATGAAGAACCTATTTTAGAGCCAGATTCAAGACTTGTCATGAGCGTGGATACCTTGCTAAGGTTATATCAAGGTCTTGGTGAAGTAGTTAATCAGCTTGAAGCACGAGGCTTGGTCAGTAAAAAGAATATGTCTGAAAAACTATCTGAAGTAAATGATGAGCAAACGACAAAAATAACTAAATCCCCTCGAGCGAAAAAATAAAATAACCTTGCGAAATGAATAACCCCAATGAACTTTCGCAATTAAGAACTAAAAAAGTTCTAGCAAAAAATAAATTGCTTGAGAAGTTGTTAAAGCAATTACGTTTTGGGGAAGATGACTCTTTAATATCAGCTTTTTTAGGTGCTTTAATAGTAAATGCTTCTGTTAAGCATTCTCAAAGCATGTCAGGTTTTATTGGTAATGATCAGTTTCAAGCCTTATTTGATAAAGATTTTTTTACAAATAAGCCTTTACTTGTAAATCATTCTCAAGAGTTTAATGAACTCGAACGCCATACTCCGGAATACCAAATTGCAATAAAGGAATTAGAAAATAGATTACTTTTATTGCAAGCGGATTTATTGCATGTTCATGGTAATAGAAAAATTCTGTCCTATGAACTCTCTTCACTATTAAGAGAGCATGGGCTCCTCAAAGCATTAACAACTACCCAAGTCACAGAAGGTGATTCACTTCAAATTCAGGTTGGTCAAGAGTTTTCTTTGCTTGGCGAGTTTGATTCTTTCAACTTAGTTATAGAAACATCCTCGATTGATTCTGGTGGAAGTGCTTTGCTCCACCATACTCACTCTGATTTGGTTATTGGAGACGAAGTAAGTTTTGAAGATTTAAATTGGAATGCTGATTTTGTTAACACGCTAATTGTTCCAGCATCAGGATATGAATCGATATTTTCTTCAGACGATTATATTGTTTCTTATACACCTGTAGCAGCAAATTCTAAAGCGCTTGATACTAACAATCTGCCATCAATACTGGATTCAGAGGCAGAGGCCTTGCAAACGAGCCAATTCCAATCTGATAGTGAAAGCACCCAGATTGCACTCGTCACCCCGGATGATTCTATCCCCTTGGCGCCGCCTGTTGCTCCAGTCGGTGGTGGTGGAGGGGGAGGGAGTTCAACTGCGACTGCTTCAAGCGGTGGTGGAGGCGGCGGAGGTGCGTCTGGGGCTGTAATTGATGGATATATTCAAGGCGCCAAGGTCTTTATCGATATGGCAGGGACTGGTATTTTCGATGCATCCAAAGACCCTTTTACTTACACTTTAGCCAACGGTACTTATGATTTTAGCAACTTAGGCGATGGAAGTATTAGATTAAGTACTGCAGACTTAGTTGCTGACATGAAAGCGCATCAAGTAATCTCGATAGGTGGAACAGATACTTCAACTGGCGCTTTAATGAATATTCTTGTTGCTCCAGCAGGCGTCGGTTATGTAACTCCGTTATCAACAGTCTATGCAAGTGCTAGTACATCTGGCGCGAATGCAGATTCTCTCCTCAGCGGGCTACATCTCTCCAGTGCAGATCTTAATTATGATCCTGTAAAAGCACTAGCCTCTGGTAATGCTTCTGCATCGAATATCCTAAAGGCGGGATCATCACTTTTAACCATCGTAAATAATGCCACGGCGATGGTCAATCAAGTATCTGGAGATGGGGCCTCAGCGACAAGTACGGCTTCTTTAGTCTTTGGAAAGATTGCACAATTAGGTTCTGGCATCTCCAATTTATTAAGTAATGATGCTAATACCAGCTCTACCCAATTAACTTCACTTCTCAATAGCACCTTAAGTGCAAAGGGTATTGACCCTAACGCTTTTTCTGGCTTGGTAGGAGCTACTTCTAGTGCGGTTTCAGCAGTGACTAGTGCAATACAGTCCTTAAGTTCAGCAGCAATTTCAGCTGGCGCTCAATTAGGACTTGCCTCTATAGGGCAAACTGCATTAGCAAATCAAATCAGTACCGTTGCTGCGGCTGTTAAGTCAGGTGATCCTAGTGCGCTTGCTCAAGTTACTAAGCTTACCAGTGACTACACTGCAGCAAATATTAATGTTTTAAGTTCCGCTGCTAACGCAAGACTTGCATTTAGCCAACCTGACCCAAATAATCCTATTCAAACGGTAGCAGATAATGTTGTTATTACTGCGCCAAACTCCATCTCAGGTCAAGCGGTTGTTAAGAGTTATGACTTGTTAGCAAACGATAGTATTTCAGGTGGTAATGCCTCACAGTTAACTTTGGCTGCTGTTGGTTTGTTTACTCCAAATGCGCATTCTGGTTCAATCTCCAAAGCAGATAAATCCACTATTGTTTTGGATAGTAATGCAAGTTCTGATAGTAATTTTTACAACAATTTACAATTAACCATCAATACCGCAAATGGCCAAATTATTCAGGCCATTGCTCCTGGTAGTTACGACGGCGCAACTCATACTTTAAAACTTATAAGTCCTCTAAGTGATTCGGCTTTGACCGCTGTTGCTAGTGGTAATTTTTTAATTTCTCAGCCGCTACCTTCGAACATTCAATTAGCGATTGTAAATAATCAACTGCAGGTTACCAACACATTCTCCGACTCCTACCAACCAGGGGAAATCGATTTAATCTATGTGGCTCAAAAAACAGGTGATACATCTGTAGCTAAAACAGGCCTTGTAAGTATTCAAGTTCTTCCGGTTGCACCTGGAATCTCACTATCCAATTCAGCTTCTAATCTTGCATCAGGTACTTATTTTGCCAATGAAGCTTCAGTCTCCATCAGCACATCTCCCCCTGTAATAGTCAGCAATAAAGAATATACCTTGGTACAGATTCCTGAAACTATTGGTGATGTTGGCGTCTCTGGAGCAATCGTTTTCCGATCTCCCGCTTCAGGTGGTATTGATGCTGGTTCGATATTGCGGGTTCAAGAAATTGGTGGTAGTTCATGGGTTAACCCAAATGAAGGAACTGTATTTACAGACAGCCTAGGGAATAGTTGGTTAGATATTCCAGCAGGCGCTCAGGTTACTATCAATGGTGCTTTGTACAACACTTGGCAATTAACTCAATTAGATGCCCACGTTGCAGATTTTTCAACAACGCAATTTTTAGTTCCTTCAAACACTTCTGGTACTTTTAATCTAACTGTATCTGCAACAGATCGTTATGGTCCATTATCTTCAGAATCTGCTCAAGACTTTTCTATTCAGATAGCTCCTCAAGCTGGTGGAGTAAATGTTAGCTCTACAGACTTTAACGCTATAGCAAAAGGCCTTTCTAATTTATTGGGAAGTTCTCTACAGATACAAGAAAATGGCTCACTCCAACTTCCAAATATAGATTCCACAATTGCATCACTCAATCAGCATTTAGATCATACGGGTGGTTTAGAGAAGTTGGGTATTCAAATAAGTATTAAAGGGCATTGGACAGTATCTGGGGCGCTTCCACAAAATGTTGTCAATATATCTCCACTTGATGGATCTCAACTTGTTTTAAATGTGTTGGATACAAATGCATTAAGTATTTCATCAGCTATTTCAGCATTAAAACTGATCCCACCCACAAATTTTTCTGGGAATGTTGATTTAAATATTCAGCTGGGTTCATATATTGTCTATCAGGCAAGCCAAAATTCAAATTATTTGCCAACTACTCAACAATTTGTCTTAAGCTCAGCGACAAGCGATGGTGTCTCATTATTGTTAAGTAATACCGTTACAGTAAAACCCGTATCATATGCCCCCAATCTCAGTATTGATGGAAGTTCTAATAATACAAGTGCAATTACCCTCTCCAATTGGGATTCAACTACCCAGCTAAAAGCTATTTCCGGGAACAACTACCTTATCCCATTGTCAACATTCAGCATTAAAGTATCTCCTACAATTAGCGACACAAATCCTGAAGCAGAATTTGTTGAAATTAATCGAAATGATTTGGCTACTATTAGTGCTAAATTAATCGACCACATTTCGCAGTTAGAGTTAACTCCTATTACACTTAATGGTCAAGCTTGGTATCGAATTCCTGTCGCAGATTTAACACATACGGATCTCGTGATACCTGTTCTGAATTCACAAGGGGTTCCCAATACCTCTCCAATGTCTTTCAGGGTGCAAGGTGCTTCGAGTAATCAAGGAGCAACAGACGCTTTGGGTTCGGTGACAACGCTCACTCTGCCGCTAAGCAATTTGCCACCTCAGATTCCTGGGTTAAGTATTTCAAGTCCTACGGGACTTCTAGAAGGGCAGTCTATTGCTTTAAGTCAACTCGTTAATCTGACTCCTGCATTAGGAAGAACTTCAGATGGATTGTCGGTACTCATTAAAGTAGGAAACACTGGAGAGATTGCTGCAACTAGCAATGGCAGTACTGTACATGGACTTTTATTGCAAGATAGTTCTGGACACAGCCCAAGTATAGTTACCCTCAATGGGGATGCGTATTTTGAAGTTGCTAATTCTGATTTGAGTAGATATTCTGTTGTGCCTTCAAGCGGCAGCGCAATGCAGTTTTTCTATGGGAATATTGATGGCATTCAAATCATAGCTCAAGATAAGAGTGGGACTTCGACGCCAATTGTTGCTGATTCAACTGTAAAAGCTATTTCTTTGAGTTACGCACCAGTTGCGAGTGGAATTGATAAAAATGTTCTTGCAACTACTCCTGCACTCAATCTAAATCTGGGTGTATCGAATACGATTTACGACCCACAAAATTCTTCTCAGAGTATATTTTCACATGTAAAAGAAATTAATCCTTCAGAGGATTTAAAGGTATCTTTAGTATTTAAAGGCGTTAATGTTAATCAAATCTTGGTCAAAGTTGGCGCAGATACTATTTCAGCAACACAGGATAATGCTGGCAATTTAAGTTTTACATTTACCAAAGATCAAGTAAGCGGTAATTCCATTATTACGGTTACTCCTGATATAAGTTTATATGGTTCGGGTAACTCTGGAATTAGTGCAAGCTTGAATGTACAAACTTTTAATGGCAAAGGAAATATTGTTTCTTCTGATGTCTATTCGCAAAACCTTGCATTAAAAACTTCACTTTTAATCAGTGCGCCTGCGATTAGTATTGCATCAACAATTCAGGCCTCTGAAGATTCTACTGTTACTATTCCGGTGTCATACTCTCTCGGTTCAGAATTGGCAAGCTCAGAAAAAGTAGGATTAGTAATATCAAGCTCAGATGCATCATTGGATGGAGCAGTTTTCCACATTTCTGGCAAGGACTATACATATCATGCGGGAAGTCCTCTTCAGATTCTTGACACGACAACGCAGCTTGATTTTTCACAGTTAACTGTCAATGCCCCAAAAAACTACAAGGGTGATGCAGTATTTTCAATTCAATCAGTTGCACAATCAAACTCTGGAACTTTACAAACTTTCTCTGATGTTGTAACCACAACGGTTCATTTTGCGCCAGTTGCAGGAGCCATTAGTTCAGCAAACGCCACTTCCCAAATAGTTGGAGTACAAGGCGGGGTTACATCTTTTGAAATTGCTAATTACATTGTTACATCATCACAACCTGATCCTTCAGAAAAGCTTGTAATCTCAATTAATGTTCCTACTGGAGTAACCCTTGCTAAGCTTGATTCTACCGGTCACTTCATTGCACTTAACGGTGTGTCGGATAGCAATGCGTCCCACACCACTTATCAATTACAGGTAGTCGAGTCAGATTTAGTAAATCAACTTTCTGGTTATCAGCTTCAGTTTGATCCATCGTTTTCAACTACTGGTGTGGACGGCACACAACTGATTAATCAGATTAGTTTACAGGTTAATACTATTAATGTTAATAGTTATTCAAACGAGACTGCTCAAGGGGCACCTGTTTCATTTAATATCCCACTTGTTGTGAGCCCTGTAGCTCAAACACCTATCGCACCTATTTTAGCGAACAACCTCCCATCAAGCTTAAATGAGAATAATTCTCTAACAAGCACATTTGACGGTATTCAAAAACTTAAAGCTAGTAATTTAATTTCTATCCCCTCGGATAGTAACTATCCAAATTCAGAAAAATTACAAATCAAAATTGTTGCGTCTGCGAACTTGGTTCTTGAGACAAGTCTAGATGGCAAAGTCTTTACCTTATTAACACCTGATATTCCAATGGGATCAAACACCACGGGTGTTTATACTCTAACAGCTTCACAGTATGCTAATTTGTATCTACAGAGCGCTCCATTTTTTAATAGTTTACAAGATCCATCGCCATTAACATTTAGTGTTTCTGCCCTAAATAGTCCAACTTGGGGCACTAATCCTGCAGCATCTTCAGCTCCTGTAAGTTTACAGTTTTCTGTAACGCCAGTTCCATTTGGAC
>DAIQPR010000088.1:0-3115 GCA_036787315.1 Polynucleobacter sp.
ACGTTGGGTTTAAAATCCAGAATCAGTTTCTTAATTCTAGATTTTCCGCCTGCTGATGTTTCACCGCTAATACTTGCATTTAGCATTGAAAATGTATATTTTTCTTTTGTTAAATATTGATCTAAAAGAGTTACCCACCCAGTATTAGCTGGTAAACCATAGCCAGCTGAAATGCTATCCCCAAGTACAAGAATTCTTTGTTCTTGCTTACTAATAGCATGTACTTTAAATACGCATAGCAATAATAAAGATAAAAATACTATTTTTTGTAAGATAATGAGTTGAGACTTTTTCATTCCTAATATATGCCCGTAGAAAATCTTTTAGAAGTAAACAATCTTTGTAAATCCGTTAAATTACCTTCTGGTGAATTGAAGATACTAAGTAACTTAGACTTTACCATTGAGAGTAATCAAACTTTAGCCATTTTAGGAGCTTCAGGTTCTGGAAAGTCTACACTGTTGAGTATTATGGCTGGATTAGATCCGGAATATGATGGCTCTGTGAAATTATTTGGGAATGAATTAAAAGATTTGAGTGAGGATGAAAGATCATCATTAAGGAAAAACAATGTCGGTTTTGTTTTTCAATCATTTTTATTAATCCCAGAATTAAATGCTCTAGAAAATATTTGTCTTCCTTTAGAAATTTCTGGAAAGTTCAACCGAACTGAGCTTATAAATGCTCAATTGTTGTTAGATAAAATTGGCTTATCAGATAGATCAAAGCATTATCCCAATACTTTATCTGGGGGAGAGCAACAAAGAATCGCTCTTGCTAGGGCATTTATTACTAAACCTAAAATACTTTTTTTAGATGAGCCAACAGGAAGCTTAGATTTTGAAAATGGGCAACGCATTGTCGAGCTATTATTTGATTTAAATAGTGAATATGGCACCACCATCGTTATGGTTACCCACGATACAGATATTTCTCAACAATGTGATAAAGTTTTAGTGTTAAAGAGTGGAATGCTGGTCTAGGTTAATCTACAAAATCTTTAAATATTAAGGAAAAAAGATGAGAAAGTTACTATTTATAATTGCAATTTCAATAATGTCTTCAATAGGTTTTGCAAAAGACTCAGCTCAACCCTCGGATCAACAAACTAAAGTAGCAGTTGAAAATAAAGAATCTGCTACTGACAAAAAAGCACGTATCGCTGAAGAAAAAAAAGCTGCTGCAGAAAAAAAACAAGAGAATGCATTAAAGGCAAAAGAAGCTAAAGAAGCTGCCGCAAAAGATAAAGCTGATAAAGCTACTCAAGTGAAAGAGGCAAAAGAGGCTGCTGCAAAAGAAAAGGCTGACAAAATCGCAAAGGCTAAAGAGGAAAAGGCAAGCAAATCAGTAAAAGATAAAGTTACACCTGTAGCAGATGAAAAATCTGAAAAAATAAATAAATCAAAAGAAGATAAAGTCGAAAAAGCTACAAAGAGTAAGGAAGATAAAGAAAATTTAGCTAAAGAGAAATCTGAAAAAGTTACAAATGAAAAACAAGTAGTAGTCAATAAAACTGATTCAGTTGCAGCTGACAAAAAAAATGAAGTTTTAAAAGAAACTACAAAAGCCAAAGAAGAAAAATCAACAGCAACAGCTCCTCAAAGAAAAGAAGTTGAAGTTGCTAAAGAACCTGTCCAAAAACCTGTTAAAACACCTTCTACAAATTTACCTAAAGGTCCAGCCGCTGCTGAAGGAGCTGCTGCAAGAGCAAAAATTGGAGATTTAAAACCTGGTCCTAATGACCTTGATAAAAATGGAAAACAATTAACTTCTCAGCAAATGAAAATGAAAGAATGTTCTGGCCTCGGAAAGGGAAGAAACCAAGCTGATTTTAGGGCTTTTATGAGCGAATGTTTGAAAAACGATTAAATGTCATCAATAGGGTATAAATTAAAAATTGTTCTTTGTTAGTTTAAATAGGAAATTTATGAATACATTGATTAAACGCAATTTAATAATTTTTTTAGTTGCCTTAAGTACCTTATTTCTTCATGGCTGTGGCTATAACACATTTCAAACTACTGATGAGCAAGTCAAAGCTGATTGGGCTGAGGTTTTAAACCAATATCAACGTCGTGCAGATTTAATTCCTAATCTAGTTGCTACGGTTCAAGGTTACGCAACCCAAGAAAAAGAAGTATTAACCCAAATCACCGAAGCGCGTTCAAGAGTCGGCTCTATGCAAGCAACTCCAGAGTTAATCAATGATCCTGAAGCATTCAAAAAGTATCAAGCTGCTCAAAGTGAATTGAAAGGATCATTGTCTCGATTAATGGTAGTAGCTGAAAATTACCCAGCTTTAAAATCTGACCAGAATTTTAGAGACCTTTCAGCTCAGTTAGAAGGTACTGAAAATAGAATTACTGTAGCTCGTAACCGCTATATTAAGTCAGTTCAAGAGTACAACCTTGCTGTTAGAACTTTCCCAAATAACATCACCGCAATGATTTTTGGTTACAAAGCTAAGGCCAACTTTACTGTAGAAAATGAGGCTGCAATTTCGAAGCCACCTACAGTTCAGTTTAATAACTCTAAATAAATTATGTTTAATACTACTAAAGTGCTAGAAATAAGATTTCTAGCACTTTTTTTAATCTCTTTTTTTATAGTATTTAATGTTGCCAACGCTCAAAATGCAGGATTAAATCGTGGTGCAGTATATGAGAAAAGTAGTGCAAGGGATGCAGATTTAGTCAAAATACCAGTCTTGCAGCATCAAGTTACAGATTTAACCAACACGCTTAGTGCGGATCAAATATCAAACCTAGAAAATAAATTAAGCCAATTTGAGCAACGTAAAGGAAGTCAAATTGCAATTCTCATTGTTCCAACAACCCAACCTGAAGCAATAGAGCAATATTCCTTAAGAGTTGTTGAAAAATGGAAAGTTGGTAGAAAGAAAATTGATGATGGTCTTTTGCTCCTTGTTGCAAAAGACGACAGAAGATTAAGGATAGAAGTTGGATATGGGCTTGAAGGAGCGGTAAATGATGTTACGGCCAGAAGAATTATTGCAGAAAAAATAACGCCACTTTTTAAACTCGGTCAATTTTATGAAGGTATTGAATCTGGTGTTGATCAATTAATTAAAGTTATTGATGGTGAAGAGTTACCT
>DAIQPR010000088.1:3125-9676 GCA_036787315.1 Polynucleobacter sp.
CCCTAAGAGACCTCAAGCTAATACTCAACAAAATGATAGCGATTTGGAGGGGATTCTTCTAATTGCTTTTATGATATCAATCTTTTTAGGGAATATTCTTAAGAAAATTTTAGGAAAGACTCTTGGTGGCTTAACTACTGGTGGTGTTGTTGGTTTTCTAGCTTTCACAATTACTGGAGTTATTGGAATAGCTATCATTGCCGGACTCATAGGTTTTGTTGCCTCATTATTAGGTGGTCTTGGAGGGCGAGGCGGACCAATTATCTTCCCTAGTGGTGGTTATGGCGGTCGTGGTGGAGGTTTTGGAGGTGGATTTGGCGGTGGTGGAGGTTTTGGTGGCGGGGGTGGTGGCTTTGGTGGTGGTGGTTCATCTGGAGGATGGTAATGCAATTTATCAAAAGATTACTTAAGCATCTATTTGCGTCGAATCGAGCAACAAAAAATGTATTTACTGATGAATCTTTGAAAAAAATTGAAGCTGCAATTGCTAAAAGTGAGGTTTCTCACAGCGGCCAAATTCGTTTTATCGTAGAAACATCTCTTTCTCCTCAAGCCTTATTTAACCAACAAACTCCTCGAGAAAGAGCCCTAGAAGTTTTTTCTTTATTTAGAGTTTGGGATACTGCAAACAATAATGGAGTATTAATTTATTTATTAATGGCTGACCGTGATTTTGAAATTGTTGCAGATCGTAATATCCATAATTTAGCTGGCGAAGATTATTGGAGAACTGTTTCAAACGAAATGGCTGAATTATTAAGGGGCCGCAATTTCGAAGAGGGAGTATTGCACGGAATTGAACGCATTCATCAGGTTTTAAGATATCACTTTTCAGCTGAGGTCATTACTCCGAATGAATTACCTGATAAGCCAATCATCATTTAACTGAAGTCGCTTGGCATTTCGTATAATCTTGTTATGCCTATATTTACACATTTACACGGTCCCTCAACACTATCCACATTCCGCCAAAAAAATCTTCTAGATTCTTTGCGTAAGAGCAAAATATCAGTAGATTCCATAGATGCTTATTTCCAGTATTTTATATGGACTGAAGCTGATCTTAATCCATATGAATTAAATCAGATTAATCAACTTTTAAATCTTTCTGGCTCAGAAGCTAGTAAATCTAAAGGTAAATACCATTACTATGTAACCCCAAGAATCGGAACAGTATCTCCTTGGTCTAGTAAAGCTACAGAAATAACAAAACTATGTAATCTTCAAATTTTACGCTTGGAAAGAGGAATAGAATTTGTTATTCAAACTTCCAAGAAATTAACTGTTGACGAATTATCAACAATTTATGCCCATACTCACGATAGGATGACTGAATCTATACTTTTAGATTCCTCAGATCTTCAATACCAATATCAAATACTTCCTGATCAAAGCTTTAAAACAGTAGATATTCTTACCGAAGGAAAAGCAGCATTACTTCATGCAAATAAAAATTTAGGTTTGGCATTATCGGATGACGAAATAAATTACCTCCAAGAAAATTTTGAACAACTAAAACGTAATCCTACTGATGTTGAATTAATTATGTTTGCTCAGGCAAATAGTGAGCACTGTAGACATAAAATTTTCAATGCATCCTGGACAATAGATGGGCAAGATATGGATCAGTCCTTATTTGGAATGATCCGAAATACACACCGTTTACATCCTGAAGGAACCGTTGTTGCATACTCAGATAATGCAGCAATTATGGAGGGCACCGAATCTGTCATATGGTCTCCATCATCAACAACTAGAGTATATGAAGAGTCTAAACAACTCGTCCATACTTTGATGAAGGTTGAGACCCACAATCATCCTACGGCAATTTCTCCTTTCCCAGGAGCATCTACAGGAGCCGGTGGTGAAATTCGTGATGAGGGAGCTACAGGAATTGGTGGTAAACCAAAAGCCGGTTTAACTGGTTTTTCTGTTTCTAACCTTCATATACCAAGCTTGCCAATGGATTGGGAAAATCATCCATATGGAAAGCCAAGTAGTATTGCAACTCCCCTTGAAATCATGATTCAAGGTCCAATTGGAGGAGCAGCATTTAATAACGAATTTGGTCGTCCCATTTTAAGTGGTTACTTTAGAGTATTTGAACAAACTATTTCGGGTAAGAGATGGGGATACCATAAACCAATCATGATTGCAGGTGGTATAGGCAGCATTAGAGATGAACATACCCATAAAAAAGATATTCATGAAGGGGATCTGCTAATACAGCTAGGTGGACCTGGAATGAAAATTGGAATGGGGGGTGGAGCAGCTAGTTCCATGAATACTGGCACTAACGCTCAAGACCTTGACTTTAATTCTGTTCAAAGAGGAAACCCTGAAATTGAAAGAAGAGCCCAAGAGGTTATTAACTCTTGTATTCAATATGGTAAAGATAATCCAATTGTTTCCATACATGACGTTGGAGCAGGGGGCTTATCTAATGCATTTCCTGAACTAGCAGATAGTGCAAAGTTAGGCGCAGTGTTTGATCTTAGGAAGATTCCTCTTGAAGAAACCGGAATGAGTCCCGCAGAAATTTGGTGTAATGAATCACAAGAAAGATATGTTCTAGTAATTCAAGAAAGTAGCTTAGACCTATTTCAATCAATATGTGAAAGAGAGCGTTGTCCATTTGTTGTAGTTGGAAGAACTACTAAGGAAAGACAGCTTAAACTTTTAGACACTAAATTTGATTCATCAAATAGTGAGTACCTTCCAATCGATATTCCTATGGAAGTTCTACTTGGTAAACCACCTCTAACGCACAGAACTGTTCAACATATCGAAACACCTCTAAAGAAGTCCGACTGGTCCTCTTTTGACCTAACTGACGCGATAAATAAAGTATTACAACATCCTACTGTAGCAAGTAAATCATTCTTAATTACCATTGGTGATCGCTCTGTGGGAGGCTTAACACATCGTGATCAGATGGTTGGTCCATGGCAAATTCCAGTAGCTGATTGTTCTGTAACGATGTCAGATTATGTGCACTTCCATGGCGAGTCTATGGCTATGGGCGAAAGAACTCCTATCGCTATTTACGATTCTTCTGCAGCTGCAAGATTGGCAGTTGGCGAGTCTATTACCAATATATTAAGTAGCGATGTTAGAAGTATTTCTGATATTAAGTTTTCCGCGAACTGGATGGCCTCTTGCGGAACTGATGGTGAGGATGCAAAACTATATGACGCTGTTAAAGCAGTTGGATTAGAACTTTGTCCAGCATTAGGAATTTCAATCCCAGTCGGAAAAGATTCTTTGTCCATGCGATCACAATGGCAAGATCAGGGTGAATCAAAAACAGTAACATCGCCAGTTTCATTAATTATTTCCGCATTCGCTCCAGTAGCAAATGTATTAAAAACTGTAACACCTCAATTGCAGGATGTTCCTGATTCTGAATTAATTCTCATTGATTTAGGACAAGGTGAGAATCGTATGGGTGCAAGCATACTTTCCAACATCTACAATCAAGATGAATCTATCTGTCCTGACGTCAATGATTCATTGCTTCTAAAGAATTCATTCGAAGCATTTACCAAACTTAAAGATGGAAATCATGTATTAGCCTATCATGACCGTTCAGATGGTGGATTGTTTAGCGCTATTTGTGAGATGTCTTTTTGTTCACACCTTGGCGTAGCCTTAAATATTGATTTGCTAGTTTTAGAAAAAGGGCATGAATCAGATTATGGCGATGCTAAGAACTGGACAAAGCAAATATCTGGAAGAAGAAATGAACAAACCCTCAGAGCTTTATTTAATGAAGAGCTAGGACTTATCTTTCAAATAAGAAGAGAAGATCGTGATCAAGTTTTTAGTATTCTTAGACAGCATGGTCTAAGCCCATACTCCAATGTCATTGGTAAGGTGAATAAAAAGGATGTCATTGAAATTTGGCGTGATGCTCAACAAATATTTCAATCTCCACGATCAGAGCTACAAAAACTTTGGGAAAAGCCTAGTTCTGCAATTGTTTCTTTAAGAGATAATCCAGAATGTGCTTTGAGCGAACAATCCTTGGTTGAGGATAATTCTGATCCAGGCATAAGTCCGAAACTTTTATTTAATCCTAACGAAATTACACAACATCCGTTTATTAATACTAATAGACCGCGTATAGCGATTCTTCGTGAACAGGGAGTTAACTCTCATCAGGAAATGGCTTATGCTTTCCACCATGCGGGTTTTGAGTCAGTTGATGTTCACATGTCAGATCTTTTAAGTTCTAGACAAAATCTCAAAGAATTCCAAGGTCTTGTCGCTTGCGGTGGATTTAGCTATGGCGATGTCCTAGGAGCAGGTGAGGGCTGGGCTAAATCAATCTTGTTTAATTCAAAACTCAGAGATGGTTTCCAAGATTTCTTCCAGTCACAAAATACATTTGCCTTAGGTGTATGCAATGGATGTCAAATGTTAAGTAAGCTTTCTGAAATTATTCCAGGAACTGAAGATTGGCCTCACTTTACAAAGAATATGTCCGAACAATATGAATCTCGTTTTGTTCAAGTAGAGGTGCTTCCATCGCCTTCTATTTTCTTTAAAGGTATGGAAGGGAGTCAATTACCAATCGTAGTTGCTCATGGGGAAGGTTTTACTAATTTTTCTTCTAAAGGGTCTCTATCAAACCTACAAAATAAAGGTTTAGTTTCACTCAGGTACACAGACCATTACGGCAAAGCCACAGATAAATTTCCTCTTAATCCAAATGGATCACCTGGAGGTGTTACAAGTGTAACTACTTCTGATGGAAGATTTACTGTATTAATGCCTCATCCAGAGAGAGTCTTTAGAATCCCACAAATGAGTTGGTATCCACAAGAATGGGTCAACTTTAAAGATGGCCTAAGTCCTTGGATGAAAATGTTTACCAATGCTAGATTTTGGTTGAAATAAATTTAAATGAAAAATATTAATTTTGAACCTGTAACTTTTTCCGAAGTTAACGGGGTTAGATATTTACACCTTGGAACACCTTGGGTACAAGGTGCCATGCGTATAAAAAAACCATATGATATTGAACTAGAATATGCCCAACAAATGATGGCATGGCTTCTTTTTTTAGATCCTTCAAATACAAAGATATTGCAATTAGGTTTAGGTACTGGAACTTTAACCCAATTTTGTAATCGACTTAATGACACAATTCAAACTGTAGCTGTAGAAATTAACCCTGCAGTGATTATTGCTGCTAATTCAATGTTTGGACTAGATTCACAAAACCCTAGAATGAAAGTCGTTCAAGATGATGCTTTATCTTTTGTAAATTCATCTGATAACGCTCTATCTTATGACGCCATTCAGGTAGATGTTTTCAACGGTCAAGCTTCTGGACCAGCGTTAAATTCTGCTGAATTTTACAAAGGCTGTTTTAATTCACTTAAAACGGTTGGAGTTATGTCAGTCAATCTGTTTAGCAGACACCCAAGTTATTCAAAAAACATCAATAATATTTGCGATGCATTTGATAATAGAGTTTTACTATTTAAAGAAGTACATGATTGCAATGTTATTGCATTAGCTTTCAAAGGTCCTCCGATAGATATCTCTTGGAAGGACCTTGAAACTAGAGCCACATATATTAAAAAACAGTGGGGATTAAAAACCAAGAAGTGGGTTAAAGAATTAAAACAAAATAATCTTCAAGCAGAAAAAAAATTAATTATTTAATTATTACTGTATCTTGGCTTTAGATTTAAAGCTTTCCATCATTTCTACAAATTTAGTTTTCTGGAAGTTTTGATCTTGTGACAACATTTGAATTAACTGTGGCTTAACTTCTTCCAAAGTTGGAATTTTTTGATCTCTCACATCATCTAATTTGATGATATGCCACCCAAATTGTGATTTCACAGGTGCGGAACTAGTTTGTCCAGGTGTCAGAGCCACCATAGCATTTGAAAATTCTGGAACAAGAGAAGAAGGGGATACCCAATCTAAACTACCACCATTAACTGCAGAACCTTTATCGAGAGAATTTGCTTTTGCTAACTCACCAAAATTACCACCGGCTTTAATTTGAGTGAGTAGTGATTTTGCTAACTTTTCGTTTTCAACTAAGATATGGCTGGCTTTATATTCTTTGCCACCCATTTGGGATTTCATAGAATCATATGCAGCTTGAAGGTCTTTGTCTTTAATTCCTTCTTTACTAATCCAATCTTCAAAAACTGCAGAAACTAAAACACTTAGTTTAGCTTGCTCAATAGCGTCTTGAATTTGAGGATCTTTAGTAATTCCTCTTTTGTTTGCTTCTTGATTGATTAATTCTTTAGTAATGAGAACATCTCTAGCTTTATTTCTAATCTCAGGACTATTTTGTTGTCCAGAGTTTTGAACCAAGCGATCTAATTTAGATAGAGGAATTGCAGTGCCATTCACAACAGCAGCATTTTGTGCAAAAGAGAGAGAAGAAGTAATAAGAATTAAATCAACAAATAGAATTTTTACAAAATTAGATATTTTCATTTTCCGATGGGGTTTTAGCATTTATAACAAGAGCGTGTATGTTTGTTTTCATCCAACTACCGAGGATATCATACACC
>DAIQPR010000089.1:0-9672 GCA_036787315.1 Polynucleobacter sp.
GCCCTAATCTTTTAAATTTAATATCTGGTGAAAGTAATTTATGCGTGCCAATGATAATATCTGCATCGCCATTTTCCAAAGCTTCAAGAGCCGCCTTAATTTCTTTGGTTGATTGGAATCGAGAAACTTCAACTATTTTTACAGGCCAGTCTGCAAATCTATTTTTCCATGTTGTAGCATGTTGTTCAGATAATAGAGTTGTAGGTGCCAAAACTGCAACTTGTTTTCCTCCCATAACTGCAACAAAACTTGCCCTAAGAGCAACTTCAGTTTTTCCAAACCCAACATCACCACAGATAAGTCGATCCATTGGTTGACCGCTAGTCATATCTTTGATTACTTCATTAATAGCATTTTGCTGATCTATCGTTTCCTCGAAACCAAAGCTTTCTGCAAACGCATCATAGTCATGGCTTGAGTACTCAAAAGCATGTCCTTTTCGTAAAGCTCTCTTTGCATATATATTAAGAAGTTCCGCAGCGGTATCTCTAATTTGTTGTGCTGCTTTTCGTTTAGCATTTTCCCACTGTCCAGAACCCAAATTATGTAATGGGGCATTTTCAGGATCAGATCCTGAATAACGAGAAATAAGATGTAATTGATGAACGGGAACATACAAAGTAGCACTGTTAGCATATCGGAGGTGTAAGAACTCCTCATCCCCATTCCCTAAATCAAGAATCAGTAAACCCTGATATCTGCCAATTCCATGCTCGGAATGTACTACTGGATCACCAATTTTAAGTTCAGATAAATCTCTTACTAAGTACTCAATATTAGTTGCTTGATCTTTTTTTCCAACCTTTCCAGCTTTTCTTTGCTCAGCTGAGTTGGCAAATATTTCAGTCTCTGTGAGAATGGTTAAGTTCTGTTGTTTAGATACAAAACCATCAAATAATGGAGCTACAACAAGACCAACTGGAAAATTACTTTGTACAAAATCATGAATATTTGAATATTCTTGAATGTTAACCTTATCTTCAGGATCTTGATAACTTGAATCTTCTAATAGCTGTTTGATTGATTCTCTTCTACCAGGGCTATCTGCGCAAATTAAGACTCTGTTATGAGTGTTTCTTATATAGTTTTTTAATTCAAAAATTGGGTCCTTATTTCTTCTAATAACTGCTACAGGCGGAGGTGTTTCGAAGAAAGGATTTTCTTTGCTTGAATCATTCGAACCAAGAAAAACTCTTGGATAGGACTTTAAAAAGGCAAAAATATCTTCCTCATTGGCATAAAGCAATTGAGGTTGAAGTAAAGGGTGCTCAGAATCATGAGAAAGGAATTGATATCTTTCATTAATTCCTTTCCAAAACTCATTTATTGCAAGCTGTATATTGCCGACTCCCCAAATCCAAGCTTGACTGTTAGATTTTGGAAAATAATCAAAAATTAATGACGTATTATCAAAAAAAAGTGGTAAGTAGGATTCAATTCCAGCGCCAGGTATACCTAATCCAACGTCTTTATAAAGAGGGCATTTTGCTGGGTTACCTTCAAAGACTTCACGCCATTTTCCACGAAAATCTTTTCGAGCTTGTTCATGAAACGGAAATTCATGTCCAGGTAATAATTTGATTTCTTTAACTGGGTATAAGCTTCTTTGCGTATCTGGATCAAATACTTTGATTTGATCAATTGTGTCCCCAAAAAGATCAATTCTGAAAGGAAGTGTTGCTCCCATAGGAAATAAATCAATTAGTCCACCACGAATACTATATTCACCAGGTCTTACGACTGCTGATACTGGGTCATACCCACCTTGCTGTAATTGACTAATTAAAGTTGCTTCATTTAAGCTTGACCCTTGTTTAAAAAAGAAGGTATTAGCAGCTAAAAATTCTGGGGGGGATAGCCTTGTGATAATTGAACTTATGGGAACAATAACGATATCAGTAAGCCCACTCATCATTTCATGTAATGTTTTAAGGCGTTCTGAAACTAAATCATGATGCGGAGAAAACTGGTCATAAGGTAATATTTCCCAGTCAGGGAGTAATGAAACCCTTAAAGTATCATCAAACAAAGGTATTTCTTGGGATAAGCGCTGTGCAACAGTTGGTTCACTGCAGATTACAACCATTATTGAAAAGGATTCGCGGTACTTCTGAGCGTTTTCTGCAATAATTCCTGCGTCACTTGAACCAATGCAATAATTTAAAGTAAAGCGTTTACCACTCTCCGGACCAGGTATGGGGGGAGATAGTAAGGTATTTTGGAGTGTATTAGTTTCTACTACATTGTTATGCGTCATTAGCAACATTATAGAATTGATAGATTATTTTGGAAAAACTTTAGAGATTATCAATATGCAATCGAATGTAATTGAATCAAAATGCCATGTTTTAATTCCATGTGCAGGTAGTGGTTCTCGATTTGGGAATGATGTTCCTAAACAATTTCAACAATTAGGAAATAAATTAGTTATTGATTACTCGATTGATCTTTTTGATGAGCTTTCTTCCATAAATTCTATTTGGGTTGCAACTTCTTCTCTAGAAAACATTCCAATTAGTTCAACTTCAACAAAATTAAATATTACCCCTACAGGTGGACAAACACGCGCAGAAACTGTTTTGAACACCTTGCGTTTAATGATTGAACAACAAGTTTCTTTGCGTGATTGGGTACTTGTGCATGATGCAGCAAGGCCTGGTATTTTACCTGAGGATGTAAATCGTTTAATTTATGAAGTTCAATCTCAAGAGGACTGTATTGGAGGCATTTTGGCTTTACCAGTGTCTGATACTGTGAAGAAAACCAAAGAATCTAGCAAAAAAATTGAATCTACTATTAACCGTGAATCTTTATGGCTTGCTCAGACACCCCAAATGTTTAGATTAGGTGATTTGAAAATTGCGATTGAAAACGCATTAGAGAAGGGTACTTTGATAACAGATGAGTCCAGCGCTATGGAAGCACTAGGATATTCTCCTTTAGTAGTTTTAGGCTCTTTAGAAAACTTCAAAATTACATACCAACAGGATTTTTTTATGATGAAAAAAATGATTGCTCAAGAAATGAATATAAGAGTCGGTCAAGGTTACGATGTTCATCGATTAGTTCCAAATCGTCCTTTGATACTGGGTGGAATAGAAATTCCTTATCATCTTGGTTTATTAGGTCACTCAGATGCTGATGCACTTTTACATGCAATTACAGATGCGTTATTAGGAGCTTCAGGTTTAGGAGATATTGGTCAGCATTTTCCAGATAATGATGATCGTTATAGAAATATAGATAGCAAGTTAATTCTTCAGGATACTTATAAATTAATATCTCAAAAGGGTTTTATGATTGTGAATATTGATGCGACAGTAATTTGTCAGTCACCTAAGCTTGCGAAATATCTACCTGATATGATTAGCACAATTTCGAAGTTGGTCGCATTAGATCCCCAAAGAATTAATATCAAAGCCAAAACAAATGAGGGATTAGGGTATTTGGGAAATTCAGAAGCAATCGAAACTCAAGTAGTAGTTTTACTTCAATCAGTTTAATAGGAACTTTAATGTCTACAAATCAAAATATGAAATTATTTCAGCCTTTAAGTATTGGTTCTCTTGAATTAAAAAATAGAATGATCATGGCACCATTAACACGCATGCGCTCTATAGCGAATGATGTACCTAATCCTCTCGCAGAAATTTATTATTCACAAAGAGCTAGCGCTGGATTGATTATTTCTGAGGCAACGCAAGTAAGTCCTTTAGGTAAAGGATATCCTGCAACTCCTGGTATATATTCAAATGAACAAGTTGATGGTTGGTCCAAAATCGTTAAGGCAGTCCATGCAAAAGGTGGCAAGATTTTTGCACAGTTATGGCATGTGGGGAGAACTTCTCATAGTTCATTTCATGAGAAAGAAGGTTTGCCAATTGCTCCTTCAGCAATTAAACCTTTCGGAAAGACTTTTACAAATGATTGGAGTTTTGTACCATATGAAACTCCAAGAGAAATGACAGTAGAAGATATTCATCGTGTTGTTGAAGAGTTTTATCAAGGCGCATTAAATGCTAAAAAAGCTGGATTTGATGGCATTGAAATACATAGTGCAAATGGCTATTTGTTAGATCAGTTTTTACAAACAAAAACAAATCAAAGAAATGATCTCTTTGGGGGGAGTTTTGAGAATAGATCTAGATTGCTTGATCTTATTCTAACTAAAGTTAAAACTGTATTTGATATTGATAGAATCGGCGTTCGTCTATCACCATATGGCAGTTTTGGGGATATATCTGATGAAGATCCTCAAGGATTATTTACTTTTGTGATTGAAATGCTAAATTCTCACCAGATTGGATATCTACATGTTATTGAACCTCGCTCTACCAGCGCAGGTGGTGACGATAAAATCAATACAGACGCTCCATTAACATCTGAAATATTTAGAAAAGTTTTCAAGGGGATTTTCATTAGTGCAGGTGGTTATGATCGTCAAACAGGCGAAAATGCTCTACAAAATAATCTTGCTGACGCGATTGCTTACGGAAGATTATTTATTTCAAATCCTGATCTAGTTGAAAGATTTACTATCGATGCCCCCCTAAACCCATATAAACGTGAGACTTTTTACGGTGGAAATGAAGTAGGGTACACGGACTATCCGTTTTTTAACTCTTAAAATACTTGATAGATTGAGAATTTATGTCCTTAAATCTCAAGACATTGTAAAATATTGGATTACTTTGAGAAATTGAAGTTGCGAGGATGGCGAAATTGGTAGACGCACCAGGTTTAGGTCCTGACGCCAGAAATGGTGTGGGGGTTCGAGTCCCCCTCCTCGCACCAAGGTATTAAATTCTTACGACGATTTATTCAAATGATGAATTTATGACTTTTACTCCTTTTCTCAAAAAATGATTAACTTGATTTACTACTAAAAACATATATGTCACTTCAAATCGAAAATATCGGCAACCTAGAAAGAAAAGTTTCTATTCAGTTTTCAAAATCTGAGCTTTTACCAAAAAGAGAGTCAAAATTAAAACAATTGGGCAAAAATTTAAAAATGCCCGGATTCCGTCCTGGTAAAGTTCCACTCAAAATGATTGAACAACAGTATGGACAGCAAGTTGATTTCGAATTGTCTTTTGATCATGCTTCGAATCAATTTTTTGAATTTGCTGAATCTGAAAAAATTGAATTAGTTGGACAACCACGCCTAGAACCAAAAAGTGAACTAGATGCAGAAAACATCATTTTTGATGCATATTTTGAAGTTTTTCCAGAAGTTAAAGTAGGCGATATTAGCCAAATTGAGATTACTCGTTACGATACTGAAGTCAGTGAGAGTGAAATTGATAAAACAATCGAACTACTCAGAAAGCAACGTGTTCATTATCACGAAAGAGGTGAAGAACAAGGGCACGGAAATGGTGGAGATGATCTATCAGCTCAATCTGGAGACCAAGTAACTATTGATTTCGTAGGTTCAATTGATGGTGTAGAGTTTGCTGGCGGTAAAGCCAATGACTTTAGTTTTATTTTGGGTCAAGGTCAAATGTTGCCCGAGTTCGAAGCTGCTGCTATAGGCTTAACTAAAGGTACAGAAAAAACTTTCCCATTGAGTTTCCCTGAAGATTACCATGGCAAAGAAGTAGCTGGTAAGACTGCAGAATTCAAAATCACAATGAAAAAAGTTGAGTGGCCACATTTACCAGAATTGAATGATGATTTTGCTTTAAGTCTAGGTATCCAAGAGGGTGGAATGGATAAAGTTAGAGCAGAAGTTCGCCAAAACTTACAACGCGAAATTGATAGAAGAAAAAAAGGTATCTTAAAAGGACAAGCTTTAGAAGCTCTTGCGAAGGTTACTGAGTTTGACTTACCAAAATTTTTAGTAAGCCAAGAAGAAGGTCGCTTAATTGAAATGGCAAGAAATGATCTCGAGCAGCGCGGTGTTCCAAATGCTAAAAATGCTCCAATTCCTGAAGGTATGTTCACAGCACAAGCACAACAGCGTGTAAAACTAGGTTTAATTCTCAATCAGTTGGTGAAAGATGAGTCTTTAAAACCTACTGCAGATCAAATTAAAGCTGAAATTGATGAACAAGCTGCTAGTTATGAAGATCCTAAAGAAGTTACTCGTTGGTATTACAGTGACCCAAGTCGTTTAGGAGATATCGAGTCCTTGGTAATGGAAAACAATGTTGTTGATTATGTTTTATCAAAGGCTAAGGTAATTGATAAAAACGTAAGTTTTGAAGAGTTGAGTACCATCAAGTAATATTTGATTTACTACAAAAGGATATTCATATGTTTCAAAATGAAAATAGTAATGAGCGTATAGAAACGAAAAATCTAGGTCTTGTTCCAATGGTTATTGAAACCTCTGGAAGAGGTGAGAGAGCTTATGATATTTACTCTAGATTACTTAGAGAACGTGTTGTCTTTTTAGTGGGTGAAGTAAATGACCATACTGCTAACTTGGTAATTGCGCAGCTATTATTTTTAGAAAGCGAAAATCCAGATAAGGACATCTCTCTTTACATAAACTCTCCAGGTGGGTCAGTATCTTCTGGTTTAGCGATTTTCGACACGATGAATTTTATTAAGCCGGATGTTAGTACTCTGTGTATGGGATTAGCGGCTAGTATGGGTGCTTTCTTATTGTCAGCTGGCGCAAAGGGTAAGCGTTTTGCTCTACCTAATTCTAGAATTATGATTCATCAACCATTAGGTGGTGCTAGAGGACAAGCTTCTGATATTGAAATTCAAGCAAGAGAAATCCTATATTTACGTGAGCAATTAAACAGAATTTTGTCAGAAAGAACTGGGCAAACTATTGAAACTATTGCTAAAGATACAGACCGTGATAATTTCATGTCTGCAGATCAGGCTAAAGATTACGGTTTAATCGACCAAGTAATTACTTCAAGATAATTTATTTTATGACCAGCAGTAGAGATAACTCTGACAAAAATCTGATTTGTTCATTTTGTGGCAAAAGCCACGATGAAGTCGTTCGAATGATTGCTGGTCCAAACGTTTTTATTTGCGATGAATGTGTAAATTTATGCAATGAGGTTATTGCAGAAGGCGCTGAAAGTCTCAAGCAAAATAATTTATCGAATTCAAAATCTGAATTACCGACTCCAGAATTTATTAAATCTACTCTCGACCAATATGTGATCGGGCAAACTCAAGCAAAAAAAACCTTAGCAGTTGCAGTTTATAACCACTATAAACGTTTAAACAATCTTCAGTTTGTAGAGCAGAAAAATAAAGAGAATTCATCAACTCGCAAAACAGCTATTATTAATGGAGTCGAACTAGCTAAAAGTAATATTCTTCTTATCGGCCCAACTGGTTCAGGTAAAACCTTACTTGCACAAACTTTAGCTCGTATTTTAGAAGTTCCTTTTGTCATGGCTGATGCAACAACATTAACTGAAGCCGGTTATGTGGGTGAAGACGTTGAAAACATTATTCAAAAGCTTCTACAAGCTTGCAGTTACGATATTGACAAAGCCCAAAGAGGTATTGTCTATATAGACGAGATTGATAAAATTTCCAGAAAATCAGAGAATCCCTCTATCACTAGAGACGTATCGGGTGAGGGGGTTCAACAAGCACTTCTAAAACTCGTTGAGGGAACCATTGCCTCTATACCGCCACAGGGTGGAAGAAAACATCCCAATCAAGATTTTCTTCAAGTAGACACTACCAACATACTCTTTATTTGTGGCGGAGCCTTTGACGGCTTAGAAAAGATCATTAATTTAAGATCTTCAAAAGCAGGCATTGGTTTTAACGCAAAAGTTCAAAGTAAAGAGTCAAAAGATCTAGCTGATCTAATTGAAAATGTAGAACCTGATGATTTAATTAAATTTGGCTTGATTCCAGAACTTATTGGACGTTTACCAGTAACTGCAACGCTGAGTAAACTTGACGAAGCTGCCTTTATTCAAATTCTTACAGAACCAAAAAATGCACTTGTTAAGCAATATCAAGCATTATTTCAATTAGAAAATGTTACTTTAGAGTTTAGAGATGAAGCTTTGAAGGCAATTGCAAAAAAAGCGATGGAAAGAAATACTGGAGCTAGAGGACTACGCTCCATATTGGAAAATATGTTGCTAGACGTTATGTATGAATTACCATCTCAAAAAACAATTGAAAAAGTCATCATTGATGCAAATTGTGTTGAAGATGGTTCACCTACAATCGTCCATCGTACTTCAACCTCAGTTGCATAATTTCAGTATCGAAATAGAGAAAAAACAGATACTACGAGGTTTGATATTCTAAAAGTAAATAAAAAAGTGTATTCTAGGCTTGTAATTGCGAAATTTGGCACTAAGTTGATGATATACAATGAATGTTGATGCTTTCGCCTAATTGGAGATTTTAAATATGCCTGGCAATTTACTATTACCAACTGAACCAATTCAGTTACCTCTACTACCTTTAAGAGATGTGGTAGTTTTTCCTCACATGGTAATGCCATTGTTTGTTGGTCGTCCCAAATCTATCAAAGCTTTGGAAGCTTCAATGGAAACTGGGAAAAGTATTCTTTTAGTTGCTCAAAAAACAGCTTCTAAAGATGAACCAACCGTACAAGATTTGTACCAAGTTGGATGTATAGCTAACATCCTTCAAATGCTGAAGCTGCCAGATGGTACTGTAAAAGTGCTAGTTGAAGGAACCCAAAGAGCAGATGTGAGTCAAATCGAAGACTCTCTAGGCTACTTTAATTGTGAGGCTACACCACAAAGTATTCCAAGCATTGATCAGTCAGAAACTGAAGCTCTGAAACGAGCTATTGTTGCCCAATTTGACCAATACGTTAAATTAAATAAAAAAATTCCTCAAGAAATTCTTGCTTCATTGACTGGTATAGATGACGCAAGTCGTCTTGCAGATACGATTTGTGCTCACTTACCAATTAAGCTTGACCAAAAACAGTTGTTACTCGAAATGAATGACGTTGTTAAACGTTTAGAAAGTCTTTTGGGGCAACTTGAAAGTGAAATTGATATTCTCCAAGTCGAAAAAAGAATTCGCGGTCGTGTTAAGAGACAAATGGAGAAAAGTCAGCGTGAATATTATTTAAACGAACAAGTTAAAGCTATTCAAAAAGAACTTGGTGAAGGCGAAGAGGGTGCTGACCTCGAGGAGTTAGAAAAGAAAATCAAATTAGCTAAGATGCCAAAAGAAGCTCTTAAAAAAGCTGAGTCTGAACTTAAAAAACTCAAATTAATGTCACCAATGTCAGCAGAAGCTACAGTAGTTAGAAATTATATTGATACCCTTATTAATCTACCTTGGAAAAAGAAGAGTAAGGTTAATAATGATCTCAACCATGCTGAATCCGTTCTAAATGATGATCACTACGGACTTGATAAAGTAAAAGAAAGAATATTAGAGTATTTGGCAGTTCAACAACGCGTCGAAAAAGTAAAAGCACCAATTCTTTGTTTAGTTGGCCCTCCTGGAGTCGGTAAAACATCTCTTGGTCAATCTATTGCACGTGCTACGAATAGAAAATTTGTACGCATGGCATTGGGTGGT
The DNA here is from genome assembly GCA_036787315.1 of Polynucleobacter sp. Lineage (GTDB taxonomy): Bacteria > Pseudomonadota > Gammaproteobacteria > Burkholderiales > Burkholderiaceae > Polynucleobacter. Next base: position 9,520 of record DAIQPR010000089.1, read on the forward strand.
GTTCGTGATGAGTCTGAGATTCGTGGTCATCGTAGGACATACATTGGCTCAATGCCTGGTAAGATATTAACCAGCTTAACAAAAGTCGGTGTTAGAAACCCTTTATTCTTATTAGATGAAATTGATAAGATGGGTATGGACTTTAGAGGGGAT
>DAIQPR010000090.1:0-9548 GCA_036787315.1 Polynucleobacter sp.
GTTGTAGCCTATCCTTAAATGCCTTTGCACTAATGAAATAGAGGCTCGTTTATTTTCAAGAACGATTGCTACTGCCTGATCATATAAAGGATCTGCCTCGCCGCTAGAACTTTCACCAAAGACACCCTCTGCACCCTCAGCAGGACCATCAATGATTTCATCAATGTAATTGGGAGAACTGCGCTCTTTTAACCAATCTACCACACGCTGTACTTCGTTATCAGATACAAAAGCACCATGAGCTCTAATTGGCTGCCCTGTGCCAGGCGGCATGTATAACATATCACCCATACCTAATAAACTCTCAGCTCCCTGCTGATCTAATATGGTTCTACTGTCTATCCGACTACTCACCTGAAATGAAAGTCTTGTTGGAACATTGGCCTTAATGAGACCTGTAATCACATCTACGCTTGGACGTTGTGTAGCTAGAATCAAGTGTATGCCAGCAGCACGCGCTTTTTGTGCAATCCTAGCAATTAATTCCTCTAACTTTTTGCCAACAACCATCATTAAATCCGCAAGCTCATCAATCACGATAACAATCGTAGGCGCTTTGTGGAGTGGTTCAGGATCATCAGGAGTTAAGCTAAATGGATTAAAGAGATGCGTACCAGCTTCCTCAGCCTCGGCTATTTTCTTATTAAATCCAGCTAAATTTCGAACACCAAATTTACTCATCAATTTATAGCGTCTATCCATTTCTTTGACAGCCCATTGAAGCGCATTAGATGCTTGCTTCATATCGGTTACAACGGGCGTCAACAAATGAGGAATATCTTCATACATCGCCATCTCTAACATCTTTGGATCAATGAGAATCAACCTTACTTCATCAGGTTTTGCTTTAAACAGCAAAGACAAAATCATTGCATTAATACCAACGGACTTACCTGATCCAGTTGTACCTGCAACTAACATATGCGGCATTTTGGCTAAGTCTGCAACCATGGGTTGCCCAGAAATATCTTTACCAAGTGCTAAGGTAAGTAATGAATGGCTAGAGTTATAAACCTGAGAACTTAAAATCTCTGAAAGACTAATCATTTGACGCTTTGGATTTGGAACTTCTAATCCCATGCAAGTTTTACCAGGTATTGTTTCTACAACTCTCAAAGCCTGAGTACCTAGCGCCCTATTTAAATCCTTACTTAAATTGACGATTTGACTACCCTTAACCCCTAAAGCAGGTTCTAACTCATAACGTGTGATAACAGGGCCAGGATAAGCAGCAATCACTTTTACTTCAACACCAAAATCTTTTAATTTGCGCTCTATCAATCTAGATGTGAATTCCAGTGTGTCTGCAGAAACTGTGTCAACCTGCGCAGGAGTTTCATCTAATAAAGATAAAGGCGGCAACTCTGAGTCAGGAATTTCTTCAAACAAAATCTGTTGCTTTTCACGCTCGACACGTTCGCTTTTCTGAATAACAGGTTCCTGACGAACGATTTGTATAGGCTCAACCACCTCAATTTTTTCAAGAGCTTCCTCAACAAACTCTATTCTCTCTTCTGCCGCTACCTCACCAATCTTGCGATCTTCAACAGAGTCTTTTTTGTTACGTAACAATAAAAATCCTAACTCTAAGGTGCGTCCAATTTTTTCAGAAAGTCCTATCCATGAAAAATGGAGAAATAAAGATATACCTGCAAAAAATATCAACAATAAAAATAATGTCGCGCCAGTAAATCCTAATAAGTTTTGTAAAGGCTCACCAATTGCCTCCCCTAAAACCCCTCCAGGATGATTTGGTAATGACCACTTTAATGAATGCAAGCGAATAGATTCTAATGAAACACTTGAACCAAGAGTCATTAAAAACCCCAACCACCTGACCATCCAAGAGTCTTTGAGCACATCGTAATCAGCAATTTCTTGCTCTGGGAGTTGCGGAAGCGCAATTTTTTGCCAACCTGCAAAAACCCTGCGCGCAAATAATATGACCCACCAATATGCAGATATGCCAAATATAAATAACATTAAATCTGATAAATAAGCACCAGCTCTTCCCCCGAGATTTTTAATAACTCCACCCGAGTTATTGGACCAAGCTGGATCTGATGCGTTATAGGTAACTAATATCAAAAATAGTCCCAAACAAGCGGACAAGGATATAAACCAACGAATTTCGGATAGTAACTTCTGAAACCTTAGGGTGTTTTCAGATGTGGGTAAGCTAGCTTCGTCCAAATTTTTGGACGACTTTAGGCGAATTGATTTCGGCTGAACAGTGTTTCTCCCCATATTAACTTATTGTAAACCTGTAAAGCCATCAATCTCAATTTTTGATTCAAAAAGCACAATACTATGAAGTGTTTACTCATTTATAATAGTCACATGACTGAAAATTCTACTAAACACTCCAAATTATTAATTCTAGGTTCTGGTCCTGCGGGATATACAGCGGCAATTTATGCTGCTCGGGCTAATTTGAACCCTGTTCTCATCACTGGTCTTGCTCAAGGTGGTCAGCTGATGACTACTACCGATGTCGAAAATTGGCCGGCAGACCCTCTTGGCGTTCAAGGTCCTGAGCTAATGCAGCGATTTTTAGAACATGCTGAGAGATTTAATACAGAAATCATTTTTGACCATATTCATACTGCTGAACTTAACGCAAAGCCTATTCGCTTAATTGGTGATTCTGGAACGTATACCTGTGATGCCTTGATCATTTCAACTGGAGCCTCAGCTCAATATCTTGGCATTCCTTCTGAAGAGCTTTATATGGGACGTGGGGTTTCTGCCTGTGCAACATGTGATGGCTTTTTCTATAAAAATCAAGCCGTATGCGTGATCGGTGGAGGTAATACTGCCGTCGAAGAAGCACTCTATCTAAGCGGTATTGCTAAAAAAGTGATTGTTGTTCATCGTCGCGATAAATTCCGTGCAGAACCCATCCTCATCGACCGCCTAATGAGTAAAGTAGCTGAAGGAAATGTCGAAATTAGATGGCATAGTGAAGTTCAAGAAGTTCTTGGTGATCAATCTGGACTCACGGGTGTTCGTATCAAGAAAAATGACGGAACTACTGAAGATTTAAATGTTCAAGGAATGTTCGTAGCAATTGGACACAAGCCAAATACGGATATTTTCGAAGGCCAATTAGATATGGCTGGTGGTTACATAAAAACACAAAGTGGCCTAGTCGGAAATGCAACCGCTACAAATATCCCCGGCGTATTTGCTGCTGGAGATGTTCAAGATCATATTTATCGCCAAGCAATTACCAGTGCAGGCACAGGTTGTATGGCAGCACTAGATGCGCAACGTTACCTAGAAGCACTTCATTGAATTCTTTAATTGCTTAAAATAAAAAAGTCAAACACACAATATGTTTGGCTTTTTTATTGACTACTTTATCTACTAATGTGCAACTGTTAATAAAGGAACGATTAACAAAGCAACAATGTTGATGATCTTAATTAATGGATTAACCGCAGGTCCTGCAGTATCTTTATAAGGGTCGCCAACAGTATCTCCAGTTACTGCAGCCTTATGTGCCTCAGAACCTTTCCCTCCAAAGTTACCATCTTCGATATACTTTTTGGCATTATCCCAAGCACCGCCACCCGTACACATAGAAATTGCAACAAATAAACCTGTCACAATCGTTCCCATCAATAAGCCCCCAAGAGCTTCAGGCCCTAAAAATAAACCAACTAGAATTGGAACAATCACTGGTAACAATGAAGGGACAATCATCTCCTTAATTGCAGCGGTAGTTAACATATCTACAGCACGTCCATATTCTGGTTTAGCGGTACCTTCCATAATGCCTTTGATTTCCCTAAATTGGCGACGAACCTCTTCAACAACAGCTCCAGCACTGCGACCAACCGCCTCCATCGCCATTGCACCAAATAAATAGGGAATCAAACCTCCAATGAATAATCCAATAATGACAAGATGATTTGAAAGGTCAAAAGTTACGTGATGCCCAGCAGACTCTAGAGCATGTGTGTAATCAGAAAATAATACAAGTGATGCAAGTCCTGCTGAACCAATAGCGTAGCCCTTCGTAACCGCTTTAGTTGTATTACCAACCGCATCTAGTGGGTCAGTAATATTCCTGACAGACTCTGGCATTTCTGACATTTCAGCGATACCTCCAGCATTATCTGTAATAGGTCCATAAGCATCTAGCGCGACTACAATTCCGGCCATAGATAACATTGAGGTCGCTGCAATTGCTATGCCATATATTCCAGCTAAAGCATATGCTACATAAATAGATAAACAGACGAAAATAACTGGCCACGCTGTAGACTTCATGGAAATACCTAATCCAGCAATGATATTCGTACCATGCCCTTTGGTAGAAGCCTCAGCGACGTGTTGTACTGGAGCGTAATTTGTTCCTGTGTAATATTCAGTAATCCAAACTAGCGCCGCGGTTAAAACCAAACCCACTACAGTAGATCCAAATAAACGCATTTGACTACCTGATGCACCAAGCACATCGTCTGGAATCAACCAATTAGTAACAAAATAAAATCCGATTAGTGATAACACTCCAGCGATGATTAGGCCTTTGTATAGCGCTGGCATAACATTTTTCATTCCTGGTGTAGCTTTTACAAAACTACACCCAATGATGGATGCCAAAATAGATAAGCCACCTAAAACTAGTGGGTAAGTCACTGCTATGGCACCAGCTGACTTAATCATCAAAGCACCTAAAACCATCGTGGCAATTAAAGTTACTGCATAGGTTTCAAATAGGTCTGCTGCCATACCTGCACAATCACCTACATTGTCTCCAACGTTATCTGCAATAACCGCTGGGTTTCTTGGGTCATCTTCCGGAATACCTGCTTCAACTTTACCAACTAAATCTGCTCCAACGTCTGCCCCTTTTGTAAAAATACCGCCACCTAATCGGGCAAAGATTGATATTAAAGAAGATCCGAAAGCAAGACCTATCAAGGGATGCAAAATCACACTTAATTCTTTACCAGCACCTTGGCTGTTAAGGAATATATAAAACCCTCCAACACCTAATATACCTAGACCAACTACTAACATTCCAGTAATAGCGCCCCCTTTGAAAGCAACATTGAGGGCCTCATTCATGCCGACTGTTGCCGCTTGTGCAGTTCTAACGTTAGCTTTAACTGATACGTTCATGCCTATAAAACCACAAGCACCAGAAAGTACCGCACCTAAAACAAAGCCTATGGCTGTTGTAATGTCTAAAAAAATACCTATTAAGATAGCTAAAATAATTCCGACAATAGCAATCGTTGAATATTGCCTAGATAAATATGCTGCAGCACCTTGTTGAATCGCTCCCGCAATCTCTTGCATTCGAGCGTTACCTGCATCTTGAGAAAGAATCCAACTTCTTGTAACTAAACCATATACCACTGCAATTATTCCGCAAGCAATTGCGAAATATATTCCCATTTGTATCGCTGTCATTTTGATGTTCTCCTAATTGTTTTTACTTCAACTAACTATATTAGGAGTGTCAAGTTAAATACACAAGTAGGTAATATCCTCTAGAGAGGGGAAACTTAGGTTGTGCCAATTTCTTGATAAGTAAATGAATTAATTAGTATTTTTTTTATATTTCTCAAAATTTCATAGGCATTTGCTAAAATTCAAATTTAATTCTTAACTAATTGAATAGAGATTATGAGCTTAGATAATGTAACTCCAGGTAAAAATATCCCAAAACATTTCAATGTAATTATTGAAATCCCGATGAATGCTGATCCAATTAAGTATGAAGTAGACAAGGAATCTGGAGCAATTTTCGTAGACCGTTTTATGGGAACCTCCATGCATTACCCATGTAACTATGGCTATATTCCAAAAACCATCTCTGATGATGGAGATCCAGTAGACGTTTTAGTTGTAACTCCCTTCCCACTTATTCCAGGAGTAGTTGTTTCCTGCAGAGCTATTGGTATCTTATTAATGGAAGATGAAGCAGGCGGTGATGCAAAACTTTTAGCAGTTCCAGAAGATAAGATTTTGTCTATTTATACTCACTGGCAAAAACCTGAAGATATGAACCCATTAAGACTTAACCAAATTAAGCACTTTTTTGAGCACTACAAAGATTTAGAAGTTGGTAAATGGGTAAAAGTTCAAGGATGGGAAGGGCCAGAATCTGCTCATCAAGAAATTCTTCGTGGCATAGAGCGTTACAATAAAGAGAACGCTTAAACCACATCCATAAAATACAATTATCTTGAACGCGGCTCCATTAATCGTATCAATTGCTCAAAGTAATTATTTACTCGGAGACATTCAAGGTAATTGTAAAAAAATTGTTTCTGAAGCAAAGTTTGCCTTTGAAAGCGGCTCTCATTTACTAGTTACCCCTGAATTATCCATTACAGGATATCCCCCAGAGGATTTACTTTTTCGAGAAGCTTTTATTCAATCAGTAAATCAAAATATAGAATTACTTTGCCAAGATTTAAAGCAGTTTCAAGACCTCCATGTCATCGTAGGTCATCCATTTCAAGAAAATAAGAAGCTACAAAACTGTGTATCAGTTATTTGTAATGGTGAAGTTGTCGCTAGATACGCAAAACAATTCTTACCCAACTCTGAAGTTTTTGATGAGGTTAGATACTTTACCCCTGGAAATAAATCTTCCGTTTTTGATGTAAAAGGAACAAAAGTAGGTGTCATCATTTGTGAGGATGTTTGGCATCAAGGTCCATCACAACAAGCAAAACAAGATGGTGCAGAACTTTTGATTATTCCTAATGCGTCACCTTTTCATATGGAGAAGACGCAACTAAGGCAGGACATCGTCAGAAAACAAATAAAAGATATTCAAATACCTGTTATTTACGCTAATCTAGTGGGTGGTCAAGATGAGCTCGTGTTTGACGGTGGGTCTTTTGCCATGAATACGAATGGTGAAGTAGTAGACCAAGCATCTCAATTTAACGAAGAATTAAGATTTATCGAATTTGCTGATTCACAACTTGTAACAGGCCAGATTAGCGTCACTAGTTCGAATGAAAAACAAATATACGATGCCTTAGTTCTTGGTGTTAAAGACTACTTGGGTAAGAATGGCTTCCCTGGAGCAATTATTGGCTTGTCAGGAGGCGTGGATTCTGCACTAGTACTTGCTATTGCAGTTGATGCTCTTGGCCCTGAAAAAGTAAGAGCAGTCATGATGCCCTCAAAATATACAGCGGATATTTCATGGATTGATGCAAGAGATATGGCAAATCGTTTAGGTGTGAAATATGATGAAATCCCTATTTCTCCAATGTATGACGCTTTTGAAAACTCACTTTCAACCGAGTTTAAAGGCCTCTCTCCAGATGCCACGGAAGAAAATATCCAAGCTCGAATTCGTGGCACTTTATTAATGGCACTTTCTAATAAATCTGGAAGAATTGTTTTAACTACCGGCAACAAAAGTGAAATGGCTGTAGGTTATTGCACACTATATGGTGACATGGCAGGTGGTTTTGCCGTTATTAAAGATGTCGTAAAAACATTAGTTTATCGACTTTGCGAATATAGAAATTCCATCTCACCCGTTATTCCGGAACGTATTATTACCCGACCACCTTCAGCAGAATTACGACCTGATCAAAAGGACCAAGATAGTCTCCCCCCATATGAAATTCTGGATGCAATTCTAGAACGTTACATGGAAAATGATGTCCCGATTGAGAACTTGATTAAAGAAGGTTTCGCCCAAGAAGATGTTGAGAAAGTCACTAGATTAATCAAAATCAATGAATATAAAAGACGTCAATCTCCTATCGGGGTAAGGATTACACGTAGAGCATTTGGAAGAGATTGGCGTTATCCTATAACTTCAAAATTTCGCGCTTAAGACTGAACATTTTTGAATTCTCAGTTATTATGAATATAACAATAAGGAAGAATGATGAAACTTATAACCGCAGTTATTAAACCTTTTAAATTAGATGAAGTTAGAGAAGCACTTTCTGAAATGGGAGTGACAGGCTTAACTGTTACAGAGGTAAAAGGCTTTGGACGGCAAAAAGGTCATACCGAAATGTACCGCGGTGCTGAATATGTAGTGGACTTTCTACCAAAAATAAAAATTGAACTTGTTGTTGCGAGCAGTGACGCAGAGAGAGTTATTGACGCGATTATCAAAAGTGCCAGAACAGGCAAAATTGGTGATGGCAAAATATTTGTTACACCTGTTGAACAAACAATCCGTATCCGAACAGGTGAAACAGACGAAAACGCAGTTTAATAACTTGGATAAATTTATCCAAGTTATTACTTTTAGCTTGTCTTACGCGCAGTAGTCTTCGTAGTAGTCGCCTTTGGCGCAGTCTTTTTGACAGAAGCAGATGCCTTCTTAGCAAATTCGTCTACTTGAGTTTCTGCATTTTCCAAGGCTGTATCAACCATCTTACGCCCCTCTTTATACACTTTAGCCCCAGCATCTGAAACATCTTTGATTAATTTTGATAGTTCAGCGCCACCTATAGGCATCTTTTGTGAAGCTTGATCTAAATAATCATGTAAAGCGGATCTAGCTTTATCTAAATACTTATCTGCCTCCTCAGCTGTCTCTTTATTGACCTGCTTTAGAATTCCCTTAACTTTAGATTGATAAGCCATCATCCGCTCAAGTGACTCTTCGGCAGCTTTAGTCTGAATCTCTTTTAGTTTTTCTAAATCACTTTTTGCTGAAATCTTCGCTAAATTCATAGCATGTTCCATATTAGCTTTGAGCTCTTCAGCATGGTGCTCACTTAATTGTTTTGCCGCATCCATCAACTTGTGTGAAATTGAAAATAATTCTTTTGCCTTTTCATTACTCCATGCACCGAAATCGTTTTGACTCATTTTTTTCTCCTAGAATAAATTCACATTCGGACAACAAAAACTCACAAAATACATTACTTTTACTATAGTATCCCCAAGCAATGCGACAATACAATATATTTTTATTATGTTACATGCTGATACCCCCTCCAAACGTCGCATAGGTATTCTTTTAGGATCTCTTGTTACTATTGCGTTTTCAATACTGGATACTGCTGGAAAGTGGTTATCAACACATATTCCACTCATTGAAATTGTTTGGCTTCGATTTGCGATTGCCGCAATCATTGCCCTAATCATCGTATTACCAAAAACAAATATAAAAACCTTCTACCAAGAAAGTTTTAAAACACAATGTCTTCGAGCAGTCATGATGATGTCAATGACATTCCTCAATTTTGCAGGACTAAAGTATCTACAACTGGCACAAGCTAATGCAATATTATTTTCATCTCCAATCATCATCGGTTTAATCAGTTCAATTTTTCTGAAAGAAAAATTAAGTATCAATATTTGGATTGCAATCATTGGAGGTTTTTGTGGTGTTCTCCTAATACTGGATCCTTTTGGTACCAGTTTTCATCCAGCTATGTTTTTGATCTTAGGTCACGCAATGATTTATGCGCTATTTAATATCTTGACTAGAAAAATGGCTGCAAGTTCAAGTCCCGACGTTACGATTGTCTATTCAACTGTCTTACCAACCATTTTCCTCTTACCTTTAGTTATCCCTATTTGGAAAACCC
>DAIQPR010000091.1:0-9506 GCA_036787315.1 Polynucleobacter sp.
AACATACTTTTGTTAGTTGCAGTTGCCTTTATTGGGTTGTGGTTATTCAGGAAGTTTGTAAAACCCCAAGTAGCACCAAGTATGAGTACGGGTTTTTCAAACATGGATATTCCGCAGGCACCTCAATTTAGTGAGAAAGCTTGGAATGAACAAAACACAAACTCCGCTAAACAAGTTCAGACTATTCCGAACTCTAATCAGTTACCTTTGATTGGAGAGGCAAGTACTTTTACTGGAGTAGCAGGAAGTTTAACGCCGAATTCTTTTGCTGATAAAGAGCATTTCTTAGAAAATGCAAAGTCTTTATTTCTTCAACTTCAAGAGGCCTCAGACAAGCAGAACATTGAGGTACTTAAAGAGTTCACATCGCCTGAACTGTTTGCAATATTAAGAAAAGATATGCTTGCAAGATCCACTGCTATCAGTTACACACAGGTTTTAACATTAGCGGCAGATCTTTTAGCTGTTGAAGAAGAAAACCAAGAGTATTTAGCTAGCGTAAGATTCTCAGGTTCAATGCGTGAAGAGCTTAATGGGCCTATTGAAGAGTTTGCTGAGGTTTGGAATTGGTCTAAGCCAATCGACAGTTCAACTGGGTGGATTTTATGTGGGATACAACAAATCAATTAATTTGAAGTAAACCTACTTAAAAAGGGCAATGTTAATTGCCCTTTTTTACCTAGGACGATACATTTTAAAGAGTTGTTCAGTACTAATTCTAAAGTAATCAGCTGGACCACCACCCCTAAGAATAGGGTCAGCCTTTGTGGTCATATAAATACCATTTTCTAATAAATCTTCTGCGATATGAACGTGTACAACTTCACCAAGGGTTAACCAACTCTCTAGTTTTTCTCCTGAAGAATTTTCAAGTTGAATCGTTTGAGTAAGTTTGCACTCAAAAGAAACTTTACTCTCTAAGACACGGGGAGGTTTAATGAGTGTTGAAGCAAGTGGGGTTAAACCAGAAATATCAAATTCACTAATTTCTGGGCCAACTTCAGCACAAGTTGCATTCATTTTTTCTGCTAGGTCAAAAGTTACCAAATTCCAAGTAAATTCTTTTGTTTGCGCAATATTATTTACGGAGTCTTTATAGCCAGTACTGGCAAATCCAATGATAGGTGGAGATGCATTAAATGCATTAAAAAAGCTATATGGCGCAAGATTGATGAATCCCTCGTTACTTTGACTAGCTATCCAGCCAATTGGTCGAGGACCTACAATTGCTTTAAAAGGGTCATGGGGAAGACCATGACCTTTGCGGGGGTCGTATGAATAAAAAGAGTAGGTCATTATTGACTAGAGAACTCAATACGACGATTTTTAGCTTTTCCTGAATCAGAACTGTTATCTGCAAGGGGTTTACTATCGCCAAAACCTGCTGCACTGAGTTGTCCAGCATCTACACCTTGAGATTCAAGGTAAGCCTTGATTTTTTCAGCTCTTGTTAAAGAAAGGCTTTTGTTTTCTACAGGAACACCAACATTGTCCGTATGACCATTGATAGCAATTTTTCTAGGATCTTCTTTAAGAATAGTTGCAATTTGATTCAACACAGGCTTTACTGATTCTGGAACATCTGATGCTCCGGTTGCATACTCAATAGATAAATTTAGAAGTGTATTTGGATCAACTAAATCTGACGCATATTTGGCATCTACATCTATATTGACCTCAGATTGAGCATCAGAAGTGAACCATTTTTTTAGACCTGTTAACAGATTATCTTTTGCAGCTTCACTCCCAACGATTGCATTACCTGTGATTTTATTATCCCCAAGATGCAACTTAAAGTCAGGGATCTGTTTTAATTTTGATAAAACTTCTAAAGGCTTAATATTCCACCAAAACTTCTTAGCATCTACTTTAACAGTTAATTGATCGATAACGTTATCATTTCCCCATAGTAACTTAGCTGGGTTTAAAAGGCTTGATTTAGCCTTTTCATCAACGACTTCACCAGATAAAGTTATTTTTCTGTTACTTACTGAAAAATCAAAATTACCCATAAATATTGCAGGAGTATTCTCTGAGCTTTGATTAGAAGTATTCGTATTTGAGGAGTCTGAGACATTGATACTTAGGCTTACAACCCCAATCAACACCGCCAGAATAATTGCCCCGACAACTCCTAAGATATAATTTTGATCATCATCTTGGTTCATTTGTGACATAAGTTCGGGTTCCTGTGATTAAGACTTAATAGGGTGACAATTTAGCACTAAAAAATGACATTAACTAGACAAATACAATCTAATAATTAGTAATTTACAATTCCTCAAATAAATGCAAATCAATATGTTAAAAATAACTGTGTTGTTACAAAACTAGGATATTATCCATTAAGTTTAAAGTATCTTTGTAAATAGCAAATTTTAAGAAAATTCAGAATGGTGTTTCAATGAGTGAAACTAGCAAAAATTCCCAAACGCAAGATATAAATCAATCCTTCACTAAGCAAAATATTTTAAGAAATAAGAAAGTAGTAGTTGGTGTTTCAGCGCTCGTTCTGATATTGCTTGTTTGGGGCTTTATACAATTATTAAGTGGTTTAACAAAAAAGCAGCCTGTTGATGCACCTCCAAGCCCTGAAAATACTGTCCAGATTAGTGCAGAGCAAGCCAAAGAAATCAAAACTGGTTTGGTTGCTACATATGATTTCCAAGAGTTAAGAGAAGCTGTTGGAGTCATAGATTTTGATCGGTACAAGACTGCTGATGTTTTTTCACCTTATCAAGGCAGGATCAATAAGGTTTTAGTAAATGCCGGAAATGATGTTAAAAAAGATCAAGTTCTCTATACTGTCTTATCTCCAGATGCAGCTCAAGCCTCATCTACACTTCTTTCAACTGCAGGTGTATTGAAACAGTCGAATGAAACACTTAAAAGAGCAAAAGATTTATTTGAGTTTAAAAGCGTATCTCAAAGGGAGCTTGAGCAAAACATAGCAGACCAACAAACTGCAGAGGCGAACTTTATCGCAGCTAAAAAATCAATGAGTTTATTTGGTTTCTCTGATGCTGAAATAGAGCAAATCGTTAGCTCGCGCAAAGTTGATGTGGAACTTAACATCAAGAGCCCAATCAGTGGCAGAGTTATTTCTAGGAATGCATCAACTGGGCAATTAGTTCAACCTGGCGTTGCTCCTGCGCCAATTACCGTATCTGATACGAATAATCTGTGGATGGTTGCACAAGTTCCTGAATCAGAGGTTCCTCTCTATAAGTTAGGACAAAACGTCATTGTTAAAGTTCAGTCTTATAGGGATAAATTATTTCCTGGAAAGATTGTTTACATTGGTGATGCAGTTGATCCTACAACTCGAAGATTAACGCTATATGCTCAAGTCCATGATCATGATCATGAATTAAAGCCACAAATGTTAGCGAGTTTTAGTATTGAGATAACGAAGCCCGAATCTTATCCAGCAGTTCCAGCTGAGGCTTTGGTTCGCGAGAACAACGGTACTAGAATAGTATGGACAACTGAAGACGGACAATTTTTTAAACGTCGTGTGGTTCGAATTGGAATAACCCAAGCTAATTTAGTTCAGATTTTAGATGGTTTGCAAGCTGGCGAAAAAATTGCCTTAAACAAAGCATTATTTCTCAGTAACTTGTATAGCGTATCTCACTAATTTCTCCCGCGAAAAGCAGCTATGTTTAAACCGATCTTATTTTTTGTCTTAACACGAAGACCAATCGTTGTTCTTAGCTTATTAGCTTTTATTATTGCTGGAGTTTTAGCTTTTTTAAAACTTAACGTTGAGGCATATCCAAATCCAGCGCCGGTCATTATAGAAATTACTGCCCAGTTTCCAGGTGCTTCCTCTGAGGAGATGGAGCGTTATTACACTAGGCCGATTGAAATTGGTCTAGCAACTACTCCAGGCGTAGATATTATTCGATCCACATCATTTGCAGGATTGTCTTTTGTCCGTGTAACTTTTAATTATGGAGTTGATTACTTTTTTGCACTGACGCAAATTGCAAATGGTTTATCGCAAAATGTATCTTTACCGAATGGTGTTCAGCCTCAGATTCAGGCTTCTAGTTTAGTTGGCGAGATTTTTCGCTATCAATTGAAAGCACCCTCGACTTATAGTCTTACAGACCTGAGAACAATTCAGGACTGGATAGTAGTAAAAAGACTTCTTACTACTCCAGGTATTGTGCAGGTTGTTACTTGGGGTGGTACAACAAAGGAATATCACGTTGAAGTAGATCCTAAGCGACTTGAAGGTTATGGAATTACTTTTCAACAATTGATTACTAGTATCGGTAATTCCAATTCAAATGTGGGGGGTAGAACTGTCAGTGTTGGTGATCAGTCCATCAACATTCGTGGAGTTGGATTAGTACAGAATTTAGCTGATATCGAAAAAATTGTTTTGACGCAGCAAAATGGTCTTGCGGTTCGAGTAAAAGATGTGGCTACTATCTCAGAAGGGTATATACCTCGTTTGGGTGAAGCGGGTAGAGATGATCAAAAAGATGTGGTGACTGGCGTGATCATCATGAACAGAACTCTTCAAACTAATCAAGTAATTGAAAAAGCTAAAGAAGCTATTAGTAAGCTGAATACGGATGGGTCATTACCAAATGGAGTAAAGATTGAGCCTTACTATGATCGTTCAACTTTAATTGGTGTTACAACGCATACAGTTTTACATAATTTGGTATTCGGATGCTTGCTGGTTTTTATTATTCAGCTAATCTTTTTAGGTGATTTAAGAAGTGCTGTTATTGTAAGTATCAACATTCCATTTGCATTGTTTTTTAGTATTATTATTTTGACCATGACTGGTGAATCTGCCAATCTACTTTCATTGGGAGCTGTGGATTTTGGAATTATTGTCGATTCGGCAGTAATTTTGGTAGAAAATATTTTCAGAAATTTCCAACAAACACCTGAAGAAAGAGCTAGAACTTTAAGAAAAATGGCTTTTGGTCCAGATGGGTTACTAACAGACCCATCAAAAGGCTGGACTGCAAGATTGCGTTTGATATTTCTAAGTGCAACACAAGTTGATACTTCCGTTTTATTCTCCACCGCAATTACTATTGCTGCTTTTCTCCCGTTATTTACGATGCAGGGTGTAGAGGGGCAAATTTTTGGACCTATGGCAAGAACCTATGGTTATGCTTTGGCAGGTGCTTTGATTGCAACTTTCACCATAACTCCAGTTATAGCTAGTTATTTATTACCTAGAAGAGTCAAAGAGCACGAAACCAAAATTGTAGAAGCCATCAGAGATTTTTATACACCTAAACTAAGATGGGTGATGGATCATACACAGCAAGTACTGATTGGTGGTATTGCTGCTTTATTAGTAGGTATTTTGATGCTTTCGCACTTAGGTAGTGAGTTTTTACCTGCTCTCGAAGAGGGTAATTTGTGGATCAGAGCATCTATGCCTCCCACTATTTCCCTTGAGGCTGGAACTGAAAACGTTCATCGCATGCGTGAACTCATAAAAAGTCATTCTGAGGTAATAACAGTTGTTTCACAACATGGTCGCCCCGATGACGGTAGTGATGCTGCAGGATTCAATAATGTGGAACTTTTCGCTCCATTAAAGCCTTTTGATCAATGGCCAAAAGGTTCCACAAAAGAAAAACTCGTGGCTGGATTGCAGCAGGATTTTGAGAACGAGTTCCCTGGAGTAACGACCAACTTTTCACAATATATTCAGGATAACGTGCAGGAGGGATTATCTGGCGTTAAAGGTGCAAATTCAGTCAAAGTTATTGGCCCTGAACTTGCAACTCTTGAAAGTATTGCGAATGACATTAAGCACGTCATGGAAGATATTGAGGGTGTAAGTGATCTTGGCATTTTTTACATTCTTGGACAACCTAATTTAAATGTAACTATCGATAGAGAAAAAGCTGCTAGGTATGGCCTTAACACTGGAGATGTAAACACTGTTCTGCAAGCAGCTTTTGCTGGTACCGAAGTCACACGTGTTTTGGAGGGGGATAGGAATTTTAGTTTGACAGTTCGATTGAGAAGTCAAAGTAGGGACAGTATTGAGGACGTAAGGAACTTAAGAATTGGTTACACCACATCCTCTGGTAGTGTTGCTTATATTCCGCTTGAAGATATTGCTGATATCCGTTTAGATACTGGTGCTAGCTACATTTATCATGAGAAAAATGAGCGTTATATTCCTATTAAATTTAGTACTCGTGGTCGTGACTTGGGAAGCACAGTAACTGAAATCCAACAAAAAATTGGTGAAAAAATTAAGTTACCTGAAGGCTACCGGATTACTTACGCAGGTGAGTTTGACGAATTACAGGCAGCACAAAAAAGGCTTTCTATCGTTGTACCACTAGCTTTGATGTTAATTATGGCTCTTTTATATGCCTTGTTTAACAGCATGATGGACTGTATGTTAACGATTGCAGGGGTTCCTTTTGCAATGCTTGGAGGTGTAATAGCTTTATTTATTACAGGGCAAGCCGTTAGCGTATCGGCGATTATTGGATTTATTTCATTACTGGGGGTATCTGTGATGAATGGTATTTTGGTTCAATCCTATTATCGAGAACTCATTGCTTCTGGAAAAACAAAATTTGAAGCTATATTTGAGGCTCACGAGACCAGAATGAGACCTTTATTGATGACCGCTTTATCGGCTGCGATTGGTTTGTTCCCAGCTGCGATTTCAAATGGAATTGGTAGCCAAGTTCAAAAGCCTCTCGCTACTGTGGTTGTGGGCGGTATGATTATTGGGCCAATGTTCTTATTGTTGGTTGTTCCAGCTATATATAATGAGGTTTTGAAACGATATAATCCGAAGGTTAAGCGTAAAGGCTTAGGAGGTTAATGATGAGAATATCGATAATCTTAGCTTCCCTGATTGTATTGAATGCTTGTTCCGTTGGACCTGATTTTAAGCGTCCTCAGACTATTGCACCAACTTCATTTACACGTGATGCTCAGTTAGGTGTTGCGAATAATAATGCTGTATCCGAAGTAGATTTACAGTGGTGGAAAGCATATCAGTCTGAGCAAATCAATCAATTGGTTGAGCTAGCACTTAAAAATAACCCTAATATTGAAACTGCCTCCGCCAATCTTCGTGTTGCACAAGCAAATGTTAGGGCGCAACAAGGTTTATTTTTTCCTGCAGTTTCTGCGGGATATAACGTGAGTAGGCAAAATGTTGGACCTATTTTGCAACCAAGCATTAATAACCAAGTTGATCCTTTATATAACTTGCATACTGCTGGCTTAACTGTTGGCTTTGCCCCTGATATTTGGGGTGGAAACCGTCGACAGGTAGAGTCACTTAAAGCGCTTGGTAATGTTCAGAGTTATCAGTTAGCCGCACTGCAAACCACTGTTGCGAATAATGTGGTTGCTACAGCTATTCAAGAGGCGTCATTAAGGGAGCAATTGAAAGCTGTTCGTGAACTAGCGCAGGCAAGCAAAGAACAATTGGAGCACGCACGTAGATTGCGTGCAGCAGGTTACTCTAGTAGTGTTGATTTAGCGGTACAAGAGTCTCTATATGCCCAGGCTGTTTCCCAAGTTCCAACTATTGAAAAAGCGCGTGAACAGTCTCTCAATTTATTGGCTGTTCTATGTGGGAAGATGCCTAATGAGAGTCTTTTATTGCCTAAGATAGAGGATATTCGGATTCCATCACCATTACCTTCGGCACTACCTTCCAAGTTTGTTGAGCAAAGACCTGACGTAAAAATTGCTGAGGAGTATGTTCGAGCTGCAAATGCGCAAATAGGAGTGGCTGTATCTAACCTATTACCGCAGTTTTCTATTTCAGGAAATATTGGAAGTGTTGCAACTATGTTTAGTGATTTATCAAATAGTGCAAATTCGGTATGGGGTGTAATGGGTGGAGTGACTCAACCGGTTTTTCAAGGTGGCAGCTTGTTTGCGAGGAAAACTGCTGCACAAGCTGGTTTAGACGCAGCGATTGGACAATATAAAAGCACTGTCCTTTCAGCTTTTCAAAATGTGGCAGATACTTTGTATGCTTTAGAGGCGGATGGAAAGTATTACAAAACTGCTTTAGACAATGAAAAATCTAATCAGCATATATTTGAACAGTCTGATAGACAGTTGAAAGCTGGATATATTTCAGAGTCTGCCGCCTTATTAAATAAACAAACCTATCTTCAAGCGCGAATTAATAGTTTGCAGGCTTACGCTACATATTTAGGAGATACAACTGCTTTGTATCAGTCTCTAGGCGGCGGCTGGACTCCTGAAACTTCAACTATTTACAAGCAATAATTACTCGATTAATTTTTATTAATTATTGAGTAATTATTTGCCTAAATAAAATATCTCTCGCATCATTCTTTTCTGGCTTAATCTGCAGTAAATGACACAAGAGAGGATAAACCTCAACGTTTTCAAAGTAGTCCAGTGCAGCTTTTTTTACCTTATATCCAGAAGCAATAAAAATACCATGCATATCCCTAAGTTCGGGATCAAATCCGTGTTGCCCTGGAATTGTGTACGTAGGATTTCCATCTAATAAGCTATAACCAAGGTTGGCAAGACAAACAATGTCCGGCACTCTGCGGTGTTTTCCAAAATGATATTTTGAAGGAATGTTATTTTTAGCCCAACATTGCATATGACTGTTTTGATTTAGGGCAGATAATACTTCGGATGCCGGCTCTCCCTGAAGATTGATGCCTGCAAGTGAGCCTTGCCATACAAAATTTATCTTGGAAAACTTAGTTAACATACTTCTTAGATTAATCGCTTGTTCAGCTTTAACTTCAGCCATGCCGTGATCAGAGACAATAATGATAGTTGTAAAATTAATGAGATTTAATTTCTTGAGTCCAGTCATTAATTGACTTATCGCTAAATCAACTTGATGTGAAGCCTCTTTTACTTCAGAGCTTTTAGGGCCATAACGGTGACCAGAGCTGTCAACATCTTCAAAATATAAAGTTGCAAAATCAGCTCGCTGTTGAGCAGGGCGATTTAGCCAATCAAGCAATTTATCTACTCTTCCAGAGGGAGTGAGGTTTTTATCATAAGGTAACCAGTCATCGGGTTGTATGCCCTTAATTTTAGCCTCTGAGCCTGGCCAAAATAATGTTGAAGATTTAAGACCTTGCTTGTGAGCGCTAACCCAAATAGGTGTGCCATCTTCCCACCACTCTGAATTCGTGACAGCAGCTCTAGAGGACAGTTTAAAAGTTTCAGAAATATTTGGATCAACCATAGTGTTGTTAACAATTCCATGATGATCAGGATATAGGCCTGTAACAATACTGTAGTGGTTTGGGAAGGTAACACTTGGAAAACTAGGCAACATTCCTTTAGCAATAGCGCCATTTTGCGATAAATTAAATAATTGCGAAGTGTTGTTTGGATCTAAGTATTCAGGTTTAAAGCCGTCAATGGATATCAAAAGTATGAGGGGTTTAATCTCTTTTTGACTTTCCAAATGAGATAAGTTATTGGAAGTACAGCCAAGAATGAATGCTGTAACAAAGAATATAAAG
>DAIQPR010000092.1:0-9393 GCA_036787315.1 Polynucleobacter sp.
ACTAAATATTTCCTTGAATAAAGATAAATAATCTTACCTCTTAATAACATTGCTATGACAATAGAAATCATAGGTAACATTGGCGTAACCCACCTAGAATAGAGTGGCACAAATAAACCAATTATTAATGTGATAACTACGGGCCCTAGTCCCATGGTCCAAACAAATATTTGCTCATTTTTTAAAACTCCAACTCCAACTGATTTTTTTCTATATAAAAAAATTGCGGCTAAAAATAAGACTAAATGAGCTAACAAAATATTCCCAACAAAATCTAATATGTTTAGAAAATTATTATTGCTTTTCATTTCATCAAACCTTTCATTTACATAATGAAATGGCATGAATTGATGTTGTGTTAACCAATATATATGAGGAGAAAAAACTAACAAGAAAGCAATACTTGCAATGATGAATTGCTTAGTGCTCAAATTTCTTCGCCAATAGCTTGAATAGATAATGAGAAATAAAGCACAAGGAACAATAAAGGCAGCAGTATATTTGGAAAGCGCATTAAACCCCATTACTAGCCCTAGAGCTAATGCCCATTTATTACTTCCAGTGTCTAAAGCAATAACAAGGCAAACTAAACTTAAGGCCCAAAACGGCATCTGTACCTGGTTGTGATTAAAGTCTGTAGACCATAAATGGCAATAAATAGTCAGGGCATATAGAAAAAGGGCAACTATTGCTTCCTTTTCAGATAAGAATCGATTTGCTAACCAAGCAACACAATAATATGTTGAGCTAATTGCCAAACTTGCACATATAAATAAAGACAACATATTTTTACCGATTACTTGCTGCACGATGGCAACAACCCAAACCGGCATTGGAGGATGCTTATAAAACCCCCATTGAAAAGTTAAGCTCCACCCATACATCTCTGTAACATCTAAGGGCGGGGCGTGATGAGACAACATTGGCACTAGTGTCCAAAATATTAATTGAAATATCATTAATCCAAGAGTAATTCTTTGTAGATTTTTAGGCATTTGTAATGTGAACCTTTGAGAATATGATTAGAATTCGATATTAAATTATTGTACTTCCGATATAAAAATCTAAACCAAGAATAGTTTGTAATTAATGAGAAAAAAATGAATCCTACCTACATAGAAATCGTTGCTACTGCATTATTTGTTATCGCAATACTGCACACATTTATGGTTTCGTCCTTTGAAAAACTTTCTAGATCATATCCAAAGCACGCTGGATTGTTTCATTTGTTAGGCGAGGTAGAGGTCGTTTTTGGATTTTGGGCTTTAGTACTGGTATTATTTTTATCTGCCATTAAGGGTACAAAGGAAGCTGTTCATTTTGTAAATGATCAAAACTATGTAGAGGCTTTATTTGTTTTTGCAGTAATGGTCGTTGCTGCTTCAAAACCAATCTTGACTTTAGCCAATTTGGCAATTAATTTCCTATCAGACCTCGTTTCAAAAATCACACCCCTTTCACAAAATACAGTTATATTTTTTATAAGCCTGTCTTTTGTTCCCCTAATGGGTTCATTTATTACAGAACCTGCAGCAATGACTATTGCTGCAATCATCTTACGAGATCGTTTTTATAAAACAGGTCTTCCTCTTAAATTGCAATATGCCATTATTGGCGTTCTATTTGTAAATGTATCTATTGGTGGAACTTTAACTAATTTTGCCGCCCCTCCGGTACTCATGGTTGCTAGCGCTTGGGAATGGACAACGCCGTTCATGTTTACAACATTTGGCCATAGATCCGCATTGGCAGTTTTTATCAATGCCATTTTGATAACAGTAATTTTTCATAAGCAATTGCCAAAAGAATTTATTCAACCACCCAAAGAAAGTATGCCGATTACAGTTATTTTGGTGCATTTACTATTTTTAGCAGGTGTAGTTGTTTTTGCCCACTACCCACCCGTTTTTTTATGGCTTTTCTTATTTTTCTTGGGTTTTACAAACGCTTATTCAAGGTATCAAAATCCATTGATCTTGCGGGAAGCATTATTAGTAGCATTTTTCTTGGCGGGTCTAGTTGTACTTGGAAGTTTGCAAAAATGGTGGTTACAACCAGTTTTGCAAAGTATGACTCCAGTCATAGCGTTCTATGGAACCGTTGGACTAACAGCACTTACAGATAATGCTGCAATTACCTATCTTGGTTCCTTGGTAGATGGAACCTCAACAGAATTTAGAATTGCATTAGTTGCAGGAGCTGTTACAGGTGGTGGCTTGACGGTGATTGCAAATGCTCCAAATCCAGCAGGTTTATCTATCTTAAGAGAACATTTTAGTAATAGAGTAGTTAATCCTTCATATCTACTCATAGCTGCAATAGTTCCAACTATTGTTGCAATTATTGCTTTCAGATTCATTTAAAAATGCTTTAAGACAAAACGCCTGATAAAATACTGTTTTGCCCCCAGTTTTAACCACTGAGAACGGCTTGACCTATGAAAAAAGTATTTATCAAAACCTTTGGCTGTCAAATGAACGAGTATGACTCGGAAAAAATGGCCGATGTTCTACATTCTGCAGCTGATTACACTGAAACAAAAGTTTTAGAAGAAGCTGATTTAATTCTATTAAATACTTGCTCTATTCGTGAGAAGGCACAAGATAAAGTCTTTTCAGATTTAGGTAGATTAAGAGATATGAAAGCTGAAAAGCCTGATCTTCTAATTGGTGTTGGAGGTTGTGTTGCTAGCCAAGAAGGTCAGCAAATTGTAAGTAGAGCTCCCTATGTCGATCTAGTTTTTGGCCCTCAAACTTTGCATCGTTTACCCACCATGATTGCAGAGCGCAATCGTTCTGGAAGGTCACAAGTTGACATCAATTTTCCGGAAATTGAAAAATTCGATTTTTTACCTCCCGCTAGAAAAGAAGGTGGTGCAGCATTTGTTTCAATTATGGAAGGATGTTCCAAATATTGCACCTACTGCGTAGTACCTTACACACGTGGGGAAGAGGTGTCTCGACCTCTAGAAGATGTTTTAGTCGAAGTTTCTACATTGGCGCAACAAGGTGTTTGTGAGATTACGCTGTTAGGACAAAATGTAAATGCCTATTTAGGGAAAATTGCGGATTCCAATGAATTAGCAGATTTTGCTCTTTTACTAGAATATATTAGTGAGATTCCGGGTGTAGAAAGAATTCGCTATACAACGAGCCACCCTAAAGAATTCACACAACGCTTAATTGACGCTCATGCTCGTCTACCAAAATTGGTAAACCACCTTCACTTACCAGTTCAACATGGTTCAGATCGTATATTGATGGCCATGAAAAGAGGTTATACAGTTCTGGAATATAAAAGCATCATTAGAAAGATGCGCAAAATAAAACCCAATATTCCTGTGTCTAGTGACTTCATTGTCGGGTTTCCTGGTGAAACAGATGAAGACTTTCAAGAATTATTGTCTTTGGTAGAAGAAATAAAATTTGATAATAGTTACTGCTTTATTTTTAGTCCTCGTCCAGGGACTCCAGCTGCAAATTTGAAAGACGACATTCCTCGGGAAGTTAAAGTAAAGCGTCTACAAACGCTTACTACATTAATAGATAAAAATATTTTAGAAATCAGTAAAAGTATGGTGGGTAGCACTGAAAGAGTCATGATTGAGGGCATGGCTAAAGACGGATTACGCTTACAAGGTAGAACTGAGAATAATCGGGTGGTTAATATTGAGTTACCCTCCCGTCATCAAGCTGAAAGACTCATTGGAAAAATGTTGCCTGTTCTATTTACAGACGCTTTAGCCCATTCTCTTAAAGGTGAATTAGTTTTACAAGATGATGCGCTCTAAAATGAAGTCTCCAAATAAATCTATTGATGTTGATATTCAATATGCTAGTAGTGCCATTGAAAAAAAATGGTCCGACTTGATTGATATCAAAAATATTCGTCGTTGGGTTAAAGCAGCAAGTCAACAAGAGGCCCAAATACTCGTTCGTTTTGTTGGTAGATCTGAAAGTAAACGCTTAAATACAGAATACCGTTCACAAAATCATGCGACGAATGTTCTAACCTTCACATTAAGCACCGATGAAAATGCCACTGTTTTAATGGCAGATTTAGTCTTATGTTTACCAGTAATTGAAATTGAAGCAAAAAAACAAGATAAATCTTTTGAACATCACCTAGCACACCTTATTATTCATGGAGTATTGCACGCACAAGGATTTGATCATGAAGAAGAAATTGATGCTAATGCAATGGAATCACTAGAAATTGCTATCCTTAAAAAACTTAAAATACAAAACCCTTATATCTGAAATAAGAATAAGTTATTCTTTACTAATATGAATGATCCAGAGCAGAAAAGCTTTTTTAATACACTTCTTGGGTTTATAAGCTCAAGACAAGATACACCTGAAGAAAAGAAAGCTGAACTATTATCAACACTTCAGCAAGCCAAACTCGAAGGTTTGCTAGATTCTGATGCACTTTCCATGATAGAAGGTGTGTTTCAAGTAAGTGAACTTTCCGTCAAGGATATATTGCTTCCTAGAGCACAAATCGATTGGGTTGATATTAATGATCCAATTGAAAAGGTTATCTCAGATGTTATTTCAGCTGCTCATTCTAGATTCCCTGTATTTGAAAGTAACCGAGATAATGTAATTGGTATTTTGTTAGCTAAAGACCTATTACGTCATTCAACTGAAAATGATTTTGATATTCGCGAGTGGTTAAGGCCCGCAGTTTTTATTCCTGATTCAAAAAGATTAAGTGTCCTTTTGAAAGATTTTCGAAGCAATAGAAACCACCTTGCCATAGTTGTTGATGAATATGGTGGTGTTGCAGGTATCGTTACCATTGAAGATGTATTAGAGCAAATTGTTGGAGACATCGAAGATGAGCATGATATTGATGATGAAGCTGACAATGTTGTTCTAGTCTCAGAAAATAAATATCGTGTTCGAGGAATGACTAGTCTTGAACAAATTAATGAAGTATTCGGAACTGATTTTCTTGATGATGACATCGATACTATTGCTGGATTAGTTATTCACCAAATAGGTAGGGTTCCAAAGAAAGGTGAAGTATTTCAACTAAAGAACTTAAAGTGTGAAATTCAAAGAGCTGACCCACGACAAATTAATATTTTAGTGATCCAAAAAATCCCCGAATTGGAGGTTTAATATGCTCTTTAATTCAAGTATTCTTTTTGCCTTCATATTAGGACTTTTATGTTCTATGGCCAGCTCAGCAACATCAGCTGGCTGGTGGCAAATATTAATTTTTGCAATACTCTGGCGTCAAATACATCGTCACTACTTTCATGGTCCTTTATTTCAAGCAAAATTAGGTTGGTCTTTTGGTTTTGCTTATTTTCTACATGGTTTATGGTGGATTTATGTAAGTCTCCATGACGTTGGTGGTATGCCAGTATGGATGGCTACTGGTGGTGTTGTTTTATTAGCTGGATTTTTAGCACTATTCCCGACTTTTGCAACACTGTTGGCCGGAAGATTTTATTCTGAATCAAGAGCTGGCTTAGCTTGGGCAGCCTCTTGGACAATATCTGAATGGCTGCGAGGGAATATTCTGACTGGCTTTCCTTGGGTAGGCTTTGGTGATGCCCAAGTTAGTGGTCCATTTATGGGACTAATCCCAATCTTTGGAGTCCTTGGAGCAACTTTTGCAGTTCTTTGGGGTGCTTATAAAATTGGTAGCGCCCCAGGCAGATTTTTTCTACCACTAATTTCTCTAGGATTTGTGATCTTTCTAGTTTCATTTTTTGAAAACTCAAACTATACAAAACCAATTGGAAACATGCTGGAAGTTAAATTATTACAAGGCAACTTTGCACAAACTCTCCAATATGACGAGAAGGCACTTCAGAATCAAAACGCGTTTTATCTTCAAAGTCTAATTGATAAACAGATGGATATTGTTGTAGCCCCAGAAACAGCTATAACAATTCCTGAAAATCAACTTCCTCCAAATTGGAGTCAGGATATTGAAAAGTTTTCACAACAAACCAATACCCATGTTTTGACTGGAATAATCGGTTTTGAAGAAAACCAGTATGCTAATCAAGCAAAAGGATTTTCACCCAGTAAAGAACCTTTTACATATACTAAAGCTCATTTAGTTCCTTTTGGCGAATATATTCCACCTGGCTTTGAGTGGTTTGTTAGAGCTATTCAAGCGCCACTATCCCAGTTTAAAAAAGGTGACTTTAATCAAAACTCATTTAAAGTAACTCGTCCAAACCAAAAAGATGTTTTTGGGGCTGTCATGATTTGTTATGAAGATGTATTTGGGAGTGAAATTGCGGCTAGGGTACGAAACGCAAAACAAGCTCCCAATTTTTTAATTAATATGACAAATTTGGCTTGGTTTGGGAAAACATCGGCACCTTCACAACAACTTCGATTAGCTCAACTTAGATCTTTAGAAACTGGATTGCCAACTATAAGAGCTACCAATACGGGCTACACAGCAATCATTGATGAAAAAGGTAAAGTTCAATCAAAGCTCCCAATTTTTGTCCAAGATACTCTTATAGGATCTGTTCAACCTAGGACTGGTATGACCCCATATGTTCGACTTGGAGATATACCAATACTATTGTTTTCTTTTGGATGTTTACTCTTTGCTTGGCGTCAAAAAAAGTTAACTGCAAAAGCAATTTCTGTTCGTTAATTTTATGAAAGGTTAAAATCTAATTATGAAACCAACTTTTCAAGAAATAATTCTTACCCTTCAAAATTATTGGAATAAGCAGGGATGCGCCATATTACAACCTGTTGATTTAGAGGTGGGCGCTGGAACATCTCACACAGCAACTTTTCTACGTGCAATTGGTCCAGAACCTTGGAAAGCTGCTTATGTTCAACCCTCCCGTAGACCTAAGGATGGTAGGTACGGTGAGAATCCAAATAGACTTCAACATTATTACCAATTTCAAGTAGTTCTTAAACCATCTCCAGAAAATATTTTGGATTTATACCTTGGGTCACTAAAAGCTTTAGGACTTGACCTTCAACAAAACGATATAAGATTTGTTGAGGATGACTGGGAAAATCCTACGCTTGGAGCATGGGGCTTAGGGTGGGAAGTTTGGCTAAACGGAATGGAAATCACCCAATTTACCTATTTTCAGCAAGTAGGTGGCTTAGATTGCAAACCTGTCTTGGGGGAAATTACTTACGGGATTGAACGTTTAGCTATGTATCTTCAATCATGTGAAAATGTTTATGATCTCCTTTGGACCAATCAAATTACATATGGAGATGTTTATCATCAAAATGAAGTGGAGCAATCTACCTATAATTTTGAATACTCTGATAGCTCTTGGTTGTTTGAACAATTTAAAAATTATGAATCCCAAGCATCAAGACTCATTGAGATTCCGCTTGCTTTACCAGCATATGAGATGGTTTTAAAAGCTGCTCATACTTTTAATTTATTGGATGCTCGTGGAGCTATTTCAGTAACTGAGAGGGCTGCTTATATTGGAAGAATTAGAAATTTATCAAAAACAGTCGCGCAAGCATATTTTTCTTCAAGAGAAAAATTGGGATTCCCAATGTTAAAAACAGCGTTTTCAGAGGGATCTTAATTTATGAGCCAATCAGCCACTTTACTAGTTGAACTGTTTACTGAAGAGTTGCCCCCAAAATCTCTAAAGCGACTTGGTGAATCTTTTTCTGAAAAATTAGTTAACAAATTAGAAACCTTAGGTCTAGTTGCAAAAAATCCTCAATTTAAATCTTTTGCAACGCCCAGAAGGCTTGCTGTTCAAGTCGAGGATGTTCTCAGCAAAGCACCAGACTTTAAAGTTAAAGAAAAATTATTACCTGTCTCTATAGCTCTTACACCAGATGGACAACCTTCAGCGCCACTTGTAAAAAAGCTTGCGAATTTAGGTATTACTGAATTTGTAGTTGCGGATTTAGAAAGAATTGGTGAAGGTAAAAACGAATCTTTTTATATCGAAATCAATAAAATTGGATTGGATTTAGTCAAGGGCTTACAAGAAGCAATTGACTACTCCATTGGTCAATTACCAATTGCAAAAACTATGCATTATCAACTTTATCCTGGTACAAGTAAGGAAGTTGATGTTCAATTTGTAAGGCCAGCTCATCGTTTGGTGGCACTGCATGGTAGTGAGCTTGTACCAATTTCTGTTCTCGGTCTAAATGCCGGAAGATCAACTTTTGGTCATCGTTTTTTATCAGATGGTGTTATTGAACTGTCCCATGCTAATGAATACGAAAGTAAATTAGAGTCTGAAGGTAAAGTCATTGCAAATTTTCAAAAGAGACTAGACACGATCAAAAGTGAACTTTTATCTAATGCAGGACAATTTTCAGTTCTAATGCCTGATTCTCTTTTGGAGGAAGTTAATTCTTTAGTTGAATTACCAAACGTTTATGTTTGTGAATTTGAAAAAGAATTTTTAGAGGTTCCTCAAGAGTGTCTGATTCTAACAATGCAAACGAATCAAAAATATTTTGCATTAACTG
This sequence comes from Polynucleobacter sp., assembly GCA_036787315.1. Classification (GTDB taxonomy): domain Bacteria; phylum Pseudomonadota; class Gammaproteobacteria; order Burkholderiales; family Burkholderiaceae; genus Polynucleobacter. The sequence continues at coordinate 8,469 of DAIQPR010000092.1, forward strand.
ATCAAGATGGAAAATTAATAAATCGCTTTTTAATTGTTTCTAACATTAGAACTAGTACTCCTGTATCTATTATTTCTGGAAATGAGAGAGTTGTTAGACCACGCCTTTCAGATGCGAAATTTTTCTATCAGCAAGACCAAAAAGTTCCTTTAATTAATCGTTTTGAAGATTTATCAAAAGTTGTTTATCACAACAAACTAGGTAATCAAAAAGAACGAATTAGTAGAATTATTCAAATTGCTACAGAGTTATCCAAGCTCTTATCTATACATTACAAAGATGCAAGTGATGTAGCTTCCAAGTATTTAGAACTTACTTCACGAGGCGGCATGTTGATGAAGGCTGATTTGTTAACCGATATGGTTGGTGAATTTCCAGAACTTCAGGGAATAATGGGGCGTTACTATGCCCTTAAGGATAATGAAAATATTGAGGTATCTGCTGCTTGTGAAGAACATTATTTACCAAGGTTTGCGGGTGACAAATTGCCAACAACACGGGTTGGACTTATTCTTGCCTTAGCAGATAAATTAGAAACTATTGTTGGTATTTGGGGCATCGGTCTTGCCCCTACAGGTGAAAAAGATCCTTTCGCTTTAAGAAGACATGCATTAGGTATTTGCCGTTTGGTAATAGAAAATGATTTGCCAATAGATGTTCTTCAATTAATAGAATTTACGCTCAATCAATTTAACCATTCTCAGGAAGCTAAAAATAATTTAGCTTCAGAAATATTACATTTCATTAAAGAACGCCTTAAATCTTATGTAAGAGACTCTCAAGGAATTACGTTCAGCACTGAAGAAATAGAATCAGTCATGTCAAATATTGAGGGACAATTTAACGAAGTTCCTAAAAAATTATTGGCTGTTCATGAATTTCAAAAACTACCTCAGGCAATTACTTTGGCAAATGCCAATAAACG
>DAIQPR010000093.1:0-9365 GCA_036787315.1 Polynucleobacter sp.
TTAGCCAATTGAATAAATTCTTGAAGATTTTTAGCTGGAATTTGATTGTTAAGTCCTATCAAATAAGGATAACTTGTTAATTGGATTATTGGGGCAAAGTCTCTTTCTGGATCGTAAGGAACTTGTGAAAATAGAGATGGATTTATAGCATTTGGACCCGTTTGCCCAAGAAGGAGTGTGTATCCGTCTGGACTCGATTTTGCAACAGCATCGGTACCTGCAATTCCACCCGCACCACCACGATTTTCGATAAAAAAGGGCTGTCCTAAACGTGTAGATAATTTTTGAAAGACGACTCTTGCAACGATGTCTGCACCTCCGCCTGTGGCAAATGGTACGATTACTTTAACCGGTTTATTTGGGTATTCTTGAGCAGTTACAAAAGAGTGCATCAAAAAAACTAATACAAAGATTAAAATTTTTGCAGGCAGTAGAATTTTTAGCATATAGTCTCAGAATTAATAAATTTTATAATGGAGATACTTTGAAAATAATTCAAAATACATTCAAATACTTTATCCTATTTTCACTCTTTGGGATATTTTTTGCTCAATCTAAAGAATTTCCTAATAAGCCTATTCATTTGGTCATTCCTTTTGCACCTGGTGGGGTCACTGACATAGGTGGCAGATATATTGCCCAACAGCTTTCACAGAAATTAGGCGTTGAGGTTTATGCGGAAAATAAGGCTGGTGCGTCTGGCAATATTGGAGCAAGTTATGTAGCTAATTCTGAGCCAGATGGACATACTTTGTTGGTAGGTTTTGATGGTACTTTAGTCATCAATCCGCATATCTTTGAAAAGATACCATTTAATACGATGAAGGATTTTGCCCCAGTTGGAAAGATTGGTGATGCGGCGTTAATACTATTGGCTAATCCAAATTTAGCGGCAAAAAGTGTTAAGGATGTAATTGCATTGTCGAATAAAGAGTCAAAAGGTTTGTCTTATGCAACATCAGGGGTAGGCGTTACTCCACATATTGCTGGCGAACTATTAAAACAAAAGACTGGAGCAAACTTAGTAGCGATTCCATACAAGAGTGGTGGACAGGCGCTGATTGGTTTGATTGGAGGCGATGTGCCTTTAGCATTTACAAATTTAGCAGGAGCAACGCAGTATGTTGATAGTGGTCAACTAAAACCTATCGCAATTTCTGCTAAGAGTAGGGTTTCAAGCCTTCCTAATGTGCCAACATTTATTGAAAGTGGTTTTCCTGAAATTTCAGTAATGTCATGGATTGGTATTTTGGCTCCCGCAAAAACACCTCGAGCGGTTGTTGTTCAATTAAATAAAGCTTTAAATGAGATTTTGAATTCTGAACAAGCTAAAGAGAAGTTCAATAGTTTGGGGATTATTGTTACCCCTAATTCTCCAGAGGCGTTTTCTGAGCAAATTAAAACAGATTTGAATTTATACGAAAAAATTGTCAAAGTAGCAGGAATAAAAGCTCCTCAATGAGCAAAATATAAAGAGTTATTCAATGAAAATATCTATTAAATTAATCATTCTTGTTTTATTTAGTTTTACTTTGAAGAGTGCTTACGCTCAGCAAACTGATTTCCCAAATCATCCCATTAAATTAATTGTTCCCATTGCTCCGGGTGGGGGAACAGATATTATTGGACGCAAGGTAGCACAAAAATTAAGTGACATTTTCCCTCAATCAACTTTTGTTGAGAACAAGGCTGGAGCAGGTTCTTTAATTGGAACTGAATTTGTAGCCAAGGCGCCACCTGATGGTTATACGCTTCTAGTTGGTGGCTTATTTAATATGGTTATGAATAAGGCCTTGATGAAAAATTTGCCTTATGATCCTGCCAAAGATTTTATTCCGCTAGGATATATTTCTTCATATGCATTTGTTTTATCTACTCGCCCTGATTTATCCGTAAATAGTTTGGCTGATATTATTAAGTTGATGAAAGATAAGCCTGGGCAATACTCTTATGGATCAGCAGGAATCGGAACTTTACAACATGTTTGGGCAAGTATTTTGACTGATCAATTGGGATTGAATTTGATACATGTGCCTTTTAAGGGAGCACCCCAGGCTTACCAAGAAATGATGGCAGGCAGATTAGATATTATTTTTGATAATATTTCAGCATCTAAATCCTATGTTCAATCTGGTCGATTAAAAGGAATTGCGGTGTCTAGCGAAAAAAGGTCACCACTATTTCCACAGATTCCAACGATTAATGAAACTGGCTTAACTAAATTTCATGGTGAAAGTTGGTTTGGTATTTTTGCACCGGCGAATACTCCGGCACCTGTTGTGGCAAAACTTCGACAAGCTTTATCCCAAGTGAATAAAGATCCTGAATTTATGAGTTTAGTTGAAAAAGATGGGGGCAGAGTGTTGAATATCCCAGCAGGTGAGCAACAAGGTTTTTTGATGGATGAGATTAATCGTTGGGTACCCTTAGTTGCTAAAAGTAATGTAAAGATTGATTGAGATAGAACATGAGTAAATTTAAAGAATTAAGACAACAATTTAAGAAACGATTATCAGAACCTGGAATTATTGTTGCCCCTGGGGTGCACGAGATGGTGTCTCTTCGTTTAGCAAATGCATTTAACTTTGATGCTTTATACATGACTGGCTATGGAACCGTAGCTTCTTCATTAGGCTTGCCTGATGCTGGATTAGCTACTTACAGTCAAATGTTGGAAAGAGTTGAGTTGATGGCGGATATGTCTAATAAGCCTTTGATAGCAGATGGTGATACTGGGTACGGTGGACTTTTAAATATTCGCCACACCATTCGAGGTTACGAACATGCGGGAGCTACGGCTATTCAATTAGAAGATCAAGAATTTCCGAAAAAATGCGGCCATACTCCAAGTAGAAGAGTTATAGAAACTAAAGATATGGTTAGAAAAATTCGAGTTGCCCAGGATAGCAGAACAGACGACAATTTTTTAATTATTGCTAGAACTGATGCAAGGACCAGTTTGGGTATTGATGAGGCTCTTAGAAGAGGAGAGCAGTATGCAAAGGCTGGTGCAGATATATTATTTATTGAGTCACCAGAGTCTATTGATGAAATGAAGATGATTGGATCACATTTTGACATCCCAGTATTAGCAAATATGGTTGATCGAGGCAAAACTCCGGTTTTATCTAAATTAGAATTACAAAATCTTGGATATCAAATTGCAATTTTTCCAGTTACTGCTTTACTTGCTAGTGTTGCAGCAATGAGTACTGTTTACAGTCAATTGAGTAATAATGGTTCTTCCACTGATATCCAAGATATTTTGTATGATTTCACAGCCTTATCTAAATTAATGGGGTTCGAGGATATTTGGAACTTTGAAAAAAAATATGTAGAAATCGAATAAGGAATTTAAATGTTAAAACGCATCTTAAATAAATATATCTTAGGGGGGATGTTCTCCTTAATATTTAGCTCATTTGTTCTTGGACAGACATATCCTACAAAGCCCATAAGGCTAATAATTCCATTTACTCCAGCAGGCATCACTGACACTAGCGGGAGATATATAGCTGAACAGTTGAGTAATAAGCTCGGACAGTCAGTAGTAGTTGAGAATCATCCAGGAGCTTCAGGTAATATTGGTACTGCTATGGTTGCGAATGCAGACCCAGATGGGTATACCTTATTGTTAGCTTTTGATGGAACAATGGTCATCAACCCTAATGTTTTTAGCAAAGTTAATTTTGATACCTTAAAAGACTTTGCACCTATTGGAAAAATTGGTGATGCTATTTTAATATTGGTGGCAAACAATAATTTTCCAGGTAAAACACTAAGCGAAGTGATTAGCATTGCAAAAAAAGAACCAAATGGATTGTCTTATGGCACATCAGGCACTGGTGGAACACCTCATATAGCTGGTGAATTGTTGAAACAGAAGACAGGAGCAAATCTTGTTCACATACCATATAAAGGTGGCGGACAAGCTTTAATTGATGTCCTAGGAGGATCTATTCCTTTGGTTTATACAGCGGTTGCAGGAGCAAACCAATATATTAGTTCTGGTAAGTTAACTGCTATTGCAGTTTCAAGTTCTAAAAGAGCACCATCAATGCCTAATGTACCAACTTTTATGGAAAGTGGTGTTGATAATTTTGAGGTGAGTTCATGGGTGGGGATTCTTGCACCTGCAAAAACTCCAAAATCAATTATTGACAGATTAAATAAAGCACTCAATGAAATATTACAAACTCCTGAGGCAAAAGAGCGACTCAATAATATGGGAGTTCTCGCGACTCCGGGAACACCAGAACAATTTGGAAATCAATTAAAAACCGACCTGGCAAGATATAAAAATATTGTCAAAATTGCAAATATAAAAGTTGAATAAAATGTTTAATCAATAAAAGTGTCAACCTTTTATAATTAAATTCGTTAATGAATAATAAGAATGTATTGATTGACTAATTATGGGGAGTAGGGTGATGCGAAAAAATATGCAAATTTCCTTTTTCCGTTTCACAATAATCGTATTAAGTTTGTTGATGATGACAAATGTGCAAGCTCACAGGTATTGGTATCCTGGATGGGGTTGGGGTTTTGGGGCTGGATTCGTAGGAGGTGCAGTTATTGCAGCGCCATACGCTAGACCATACTATTCACCATATCCTCCGTCAGTTGTATATCAACAACCTGTAGTGGTTCAGTCACCTCCTTTGGCTTATCAAGCTCCTCCTGAAGTCACGCCGAAAAATTCTACTTGGTATTTCTGTGAGTCAGAGAATAATTTTTATCCCAATGTTCCCTCTTGCCCAGAACCCTGGAAGCCTATTTATACCGATCCATCTTCGGCCTATGTTGTTCCACAACCTCCAAGCAATAACCCAAAGTAATCTGCCCGAAATATTGTTATATTATTTAAACTTTATTTTAATAATATAAGCTCTTATTATTGGTGGCACTTTGGGTAGAAAGTAAACTATCATATGGTATTTACTTGCATATGTAGATTGCCATTTAATGCCATTACCAATTATCTCCAAGAGATTTAGTAAAACTTCAAATGAGGTTTTGTGGTTAGGCTTTGTTTTAATTTTAATTCTTTCTTGTTTTGGCTATATTGCAGTTCACACAGCTAAAGAAAGACAAATTGATGCTTGGAAAAAGCAACTTGATAGCGTAACGCTTACGCTTGCTCTTCAAACTTCACAATCAATAGATACAGCAACGGTTGTGCTTGATACCGTATATACAGCTGTATTGAGATATAACATTCAAGATGAGTTAGATTTTAGAAAAAAATGTCTTCAAAAGAAGTTTTTGACATTCTACAAAACAGAAAGTTAGGTTTAAGTCAAATTGAGGTTGTAGCTGTTGTTGCGAATAATGGCGACAATTTGAACTTTTCACGGTTTTATCCTATTACTCCAATCAATTTATCTGAACGTGATTACTTCAAAGCGCATCGGGATGATCCTAAATTAAGTTTATATATTAGTGAGCCAGTAAAGAACAAAGGAAATGGTAAATGGACCTTTTACATTACCAGACGGATAAATAACACGGCAGGTGAATTTTTAGGATTAGTCATTGTTGGGATGTCTGTAGATTATTTAACAGATTTTTATCAGCAGATTTCTGAAAATTTAGGACAAAATATAACGATTAATTTGATACGCCAAGATCTTAAATTGTTAGCAAGATTTCCTAATAAAGATGAGGCAATTGGTGGAAATATCAATCAGGGTGCTGCCTATAAGATTGTCAAAGAGCAAAATAAAGATGCTGGTGTTATGGAGTTAAATAACATTAGAGCATCTACAGGGCAAAGTGAGCACCGATTAGTATCCGTAAGAGTTGTTAGAAAATATCCATTAATTAATGCAATTGTTGTTCCAATGGATGAAGTGCTTACTAGTTGGTATAAGATTGCAACCCAAATTTGGATTATTACTTTCATGGGTATATTGGCAATTATTGTTGGTATACGCTACTTTATTCATGCGATTCAAATCAAAGAGCAGGGAATCAAAGAATTAGAGGAATTAAAAGTCGCAGCTGAAAATGCAAACCAAACAAAATCTAAATTCTTGGCAATTATGAGTCATGAAATTAGAACTCCATTAAATGGAATTTTGGGGATGGCGCAAATTTTATTAAGCCAGAAACTTAATGAGAAAGATAGAGATCAGCACGTTAAGACGATTATTAATTCCGGCAATATTTTGCAAACACTTTTAAACGATATTTTGGATTTTTCAAAAGTAGAGGCTGGAAAAATTGAGCTTGTGGATTCACCGATTAACCCAAAGCATCTTATTCAAGAAACAATTGATTTGTTCTCGGAATTAGCTAACAAGAAAAATTTAAAATTACAAAAAGTTTGGATTGGTCCAGAAAATCAGTATTATTTAGCCGACCCGCTTAGGTTAAGACAAATGCTTTCTAATCTAACAAGTAATGCGATTAAATTCACAGACCAAGGGTCGATTAGGATTGCTGCTAAAGAGGTTGTCCGTGATGGTAATCGAGCCATCTTAGAGTTTGCAATCACGGATACTGGTATGGGTATTTCAGCAGAGGATCAAACTTTATTATTTAAATCTTTCTCTCAGATACATCATAGTCAAATGTCTATACATACTGGCTCAGGCCTCGGCTTGTCTATTGTTGCAAGTCTAGTAGATGTTATGGGTGGAGTTTATGGAGTTGACTCAACCATTGGTAAAGGTTCTACATTTTGGTTCCGCATTCCAGCGAAATGTTTAGATTCGGATGAGAGTTATCAATCAAGTCCTGATCAAGTCGATCAAGTGTTAATTGGTTCGGTTGAAAACTCTAATTTTCTAGGCAGAATATTAATTGCCGAAGATAATTCCACAAATCGGCAAGTATTGACGGCCATGATTAAAAACCTATTACCTAATGTCGAAATTGACACGGTTGTTAATGGAAGCGAAGCAATTGATGCTGTAAAACTGTACCCTAATTACGATATTATATTTATGGATATTCAGATGCCTGTTATGGACGGTATGACAGCATCTCAAAAAATTCGAGAATACCAACGAGCAAATCATTTACAAAAAACTCCAATCATTGCTGTAACGGCATATGCTTATGCTGAAGATCGTTCCAAATATTTAAGCATGGGTATGGACTTCTTAGCTAAACCAATTGAACTCAATAAGTTAAAAACTTGTTTGAACAATTGGTTATTCAAAAAAGAAACTCCTATTTATATGGAAGAAAATGTAGCTCATCAAAATACTGTGCTTATTTTTAATAAAGCAAAGATGCTTGAGCGCTTGGGGGGAGATCAACGGTTAGCTTCAAGTATTATTCATTCTGCCACACAAGAAATGCCAAAGTATATTGAACACTTACATGTTGCTATTAGAGAAGATGACTGGGTGCAGGTTAAATCTATTGTGCACACATTAAAAGGCTTGATTATGCAAATCGGTGGTGATGTTCTTGCAAGAGATATTGTGAAACTAGAAGATATTTTGCGTAATGGTGGTTACATACATCAAGATAATGTAACTCACATTGAGAGGGAATACGCCCTTTTAAAAGAGGAAATGATCAAAGATGGAATCGTAAGTGTTTCATCTTTGTACCCGCAAGAATAATTAATAGCTTAAATAAGCTGAATTAAGCCTCAAGTAATTTAGCTTTAATCAGAGCACTTTTAATATTTGCAATTTCTGCATCAGAAATTTTCATGAGTGGTGGTCTTACTACAGCGCGAGGTAATTTACCTAAAAGTACGAGAGCCTCTTTCATGCGATTATGCATATCTACCCAAGGTTTAGTATAAAAAACTTCTGTCATTTGATAAATACGTTCGTTTAATGACTGCGCTTTTATTAAATCTTTATTTTGTATCGCCTCGAATAGTTCAGCTTGTAAAGGGGCAATAACTGAACCACTTCCAGAAAGAAGACCGTTACAACCAAGTACTAAAGAGCTCATTAGCCAAGAACTATGTGTAGTTAACACATTTACTACAGGGTTTCTACTTTGTAGGAGACGAATTTGTCTTTCATGAAGTTGGGGATTTGCTGACCAGTCTTTAATGGCTCTCACGCTTGGAACCTCATCCAAAATACGTAGAAGAGTGTCTGTTGGATATCCTTGACCACCTTCTAAAGGGTATTGAAAAAGAATTAGAGGCAGATCTGAAACATCTGCAATTCTTTTAAAGTGCTCTACTGCCATTTCAGGGCGTTGGCCGAATGAATAAATTGCTGGAGGAAACACGAGAAGTGCTGAAGCACCATGTGCGGTAGCCATTTTGGCAATTCTTTGAGCCTCTAAGCTACCCTCAGTATAGACACCACAAACGATAGGAGTACTTGAACCAACTTCATCAAGCGTAATGTCGAGAACACGCGTTTGTTCTTCAAAACTACATGAAGCAACTTCTGATGCGTGGGCATTAGTTGTAATTGCAGAAATACCTTTTGTACTACAAACATCTCTAAGATGGGATCGATAACTCTTTTCGTCTATCGATAAGTCATCAAAAAAAGGTAGAAGAACTGCAGGAATTACGCCATGAGGAATATACATACTATCTCCGAATTTTTTATTATTCAATTATTTTACTGCATAATCTTATAAAACTATGGTCAATCAACTAAGGCTATAAAATAAAGCAATTCAAAAATAAATTACAAGTGGAGATTTTATGGAACAAGTAAAAGGTTATGTAAGAAGAATAGTTACTGGTCATGATCAGGAAGGAAATGCTATTTTTACAGATGATGGTCCTGCCCCATCAGTACATACAAATCCTAAAAGAGAAGGATTTTATTTAACAAACCTTTGGGCAACGCATGAAACTCCTGTGGAGGTAAATAATGGGCCTGATCCAACGCTTGCTCCATTAAAACTAGAGCCGCCCAAAAATGGTTCTGTTGTAAGAATTATTGAATTTGGGCCAGAAGGTGAGTGGTTGAAAAAGCTTGACGGAGACGGCGCTAAAACTGCATTTGGCGCAATGGGGACAGATAAAGCCTCTACCTATCGACCTGGCGGACATCCTTTAATGCATCGTACTGAAACGGTAGACTATGCCTTGGTTTTAGAAGGTGAAATTTATATCGTGCTTGATAAGGAAGAGCGCCTTATGAAAACGGGTGATTTTTTAGTTGAAAGAGGAACTAATCATGCTTGGGCAAATCGCTCTGGCAAGCCATGTAAAGTTCTGTTTGTTCTGATTGATGGTAAGTTCGATCCTGAAATTGCAAAACATTTTTGAGAAAAATCATGAAATTTTTAAATCTTAAATTTTTACTTTTGATTTCTTTTACTTTGGCTTCACAAGTATTTGCAGTAGAGTTAAAAATTTATAGTGGTGGACCATTTGAAGCAGCATTTCATGAACTAGCAAAAGAGTATGAAGCAAAGAC
>DAIQPR010000094.1:0-9336 GCA_036787315.1 Polynucleobacter sp.
GAGTCAAAATTCCTGAAAACACAATTATTCAAAAACAACAAATTAATCAAGAGGATGGGGATTTTGTGCTTCGCCGTAATGATGGCATTTATAGTTATCAATTAGCCGTTGTTGTTGATGATCACTTTCAAGAAATTACCCATATCGTCAGAGGTCAGGATCTCGAATCAAACACACCTAGACAAATTTGGTTGCAAGAACAATTGCAAATTCCAACACCCATATATCGTCATATCCCAATACTAAAAAATAATGTCGGCGAAAAATTAAGCAAACAAACTAAAGCCCCAATTATTTGGCCCAAAAATACTGTGGAAACCTTAGAGTATCTTCATCAAGTAAATTTGCACCTAGGTTTAGGATTAAATCAAGCAAGTGAAAGAATTACCATAGCAGAGTGGCAAGAACAAGCCATCAAAGCATGGGCTAGTTTGAAGAAGTCTTTTTAACTCCACCTAACAAAGCTCCAAGAGTTCGCTTCGGTGCAGTAGTAGGAGTTTTTATAGCAGGTTTTTCTTGAACAACAGACTCAACTGGAACATTGTCAGGTTGATATGGTAAGTAGAAAAATGGATCCGTATTGTCTTTTGAACCTAAAACTGGAGCCGGTAATTTAATCAGATTCTTTTTGGTAAGCTTCTCAATATCTGAGAGTAATTTCATTTCAGATGAATCTACAAGGGCTATGGCATCACCTTTGGCCCCAGCTCGCCCAGTTCTTCCAATGCGGTGAACATAATCCTCTGGATTAAATGGTAATTCGTAATTGATGACACATGGCATGCTAGGAATATCTAAACCTCTTGCAGCCACGTCAGTAGCTACGAGTGCATCAATCTCACCCTTTTTAAACTGGTCCAAAATACTCATGCGCTCTACTTGGCTTTTATCGCCATGAATAGCCTCTGCCTTAATACCACTTTGACTTAAGGCTCTAGATAGACGCGCACAGCCTATCCGACTGTTTGCAAAAATAATGCATTGAGTTGGGAGACCCTTAACTTTTCTTTGGTGCAATACCACCTCTAAAACCTTGAATTTATCTGAGGATGAAACTAAGTGAACCATCTGTGTAACAGTATCAGCCGTTTGATTTTGTCTAGATACCTCAATAATGACCGGATCTTTGAGGTATTGTTGGGCTAATTTTTTAATTTCAGGTGAAAAAGTTGCTGAAAATAATAAAGTTTGTCTTGATTCAGATGGAATCAAGGACAGAATTTTTTGTAAGTCGGGCAAAAATCCCATATCTAACATTCGATCTGCTTCATCCAAAACCAATATTTGTACTTGGGAAAGGTTGGCATTTTTTTGAGCCAAATGATCGAGAAGTCTTCCTGGAGTTGCAATCAGCAATTCAACTCCAGCGCGCAGAATATGTGTTTGTGAAGATATATCAACACCACCGAATACCACTGCTGTCTTTAAATCAGTATATTTTGAATATTTAAATGCATTCTCCGCAACCTGATCGCTTAACTCCCGAGTTGGGGTTAAGACTAAAGCGCGTATAGGATGTCTTGCAGGCGAGGAACTCGTATTCGCAAGTGGTGAAATCTTTTCAAGTATGGGAAGTACAAAAGCTGCCGTTTTCCCAGTTCCTGTTTGAGCTGCCCCCATAACATCCTTACCAGTCAACACATGGGGAATCGCTTGCGCCTGAATTGGCGTAGGATGGGTGTATCCCTGTTCTTGGACCGCTCTTAGGATGGGCTGACTTAACCCTAATTGGGTAAAGTCAGGTAATCCAGAGGAAAGTTCACTTGAGCTTTCCTGAACAGGACTCGGGGTAGAAATGGAATTTAATTCGTTCACAGCCCTCTATTATGAGGCCAATTAAGAATTTATCCCTAAAGATGCTATTCCAGCCTTAGCAATAAGTGCATCATCGGATGATTTAACGCCTGAAACACCAACAGCCCCAATGGTGTGGCCATCTACAACAATATTCACTCCACCTTCTAAAACTCCGTGCAATACAGGAGTAGCTCCTAAAAATGCTGTTCTTCCATTATTGATGATATCTTCATAAATTTTAGACTCTCTACGACCCAAAGCAGATGCTCTTGCCTTTTCTTGGGAGATATAAGCTGTAACTGGAGCAGCACCTTCTCTGCGTAACAAGCCTAGTAAATGACCGCCATCATCAACAACGGAAATAGTGACGGCAAAATTATTTTGCGCTGCATAAGCTTCTGCTGCTGAAAGAATACTGGAAACATCTTGTTGTGTGAGGTAAGTACGGTTTGCTGGCATTTGGTTCTCCTTTAATTTAGATATATTCTACCCAATCTATTTGAATGCTGAAAAAGACGGCGTACCCACCCCAATGAATACGCCGTAAACGCCAACTAAACCCTCACACCATTGAGATCCATAACTTCTGCTTTTTTCTGATAATTGCCAAGAGACTTCCTACCAATTTTTATGTGCAATATAAAAAGGCAACTAAATAAAGCTCCACAAATTAAATGCATTAAATGTGCTTGCTCATGAATTACCCCCTGCCCATAGTACAAAGCCAAAATAGAAGTAATTAAAAATAGGGAGATAAGAATAAAGAGAACTCCCATCAAAATATTTTTTTTCATGCGGATGCATATTTGAACGTGGTGATAAAAAGCCATTCCCAAGACCATTAAAAACAAATGTCCAATAACTCCATGCAAATTGATCCAAAACCTAAAACTATCTATCGATAATCCAAGGACATCTTCATATACAAACCAAATTAATCCAGAAGATACTGTCAAAGTTATCGTCAAATAAGTAATGCATTTATGCCAAGATGCCATTTTTCCTATTCGTGAATAATAATTTTCTGATGGAGTCATGTTTCACTCGACAATAATTGGGATTGCACCAAACTTCTTAAAGTAACTAGCTTGAATATTTTTTTCTATTGCAAGTGCTTTTGTTAATCCATCAGCAACAACACATGTAGGTGCCACAATTGAATAACTTAGATCATCCTCAATACATTCCCCTGTCTTGGGATTAATTAAATATGACATCCCACTATTTCTAGATACCTTTCCAAATCGTGATGAAGTTGTAGCAATGGCACCCTCCATTAAATTTCCTAAAAATATAAAAGTGTTGCCATACTCTTTCTCTTTTAAATAGATTGCTTGCGATCTTCCCCCAATCACTCTTAAGTCCCCTCCAGCATTAATCATTCCATTCTCCACTCCAAAGTTTTTAAGAATCTCTATTCCTCGATCTACTGCATAACCTTTTGCAATTCCACCAAGATCAATTCGTATAGGCTCACTAATCCTAATTTCATTTTTTCCTAATAATTGAATTGATTGAATGCTGGCACTTTTATTAAGACATTGACAGGCATCTTTTCTTAATGAACATTGCCCAACTCCACAGTCAAAATATCCATCTGTGTTTTCACAAATAATTTGAGCAATATGTAAAAGCTCATATGTCCAAGGGTGAACTGAACAAACAATGCTCTTATTAATTTTTGACAATCGATTTATCCGAGAGATATCACTGTCACAGTCATGCACAGACATAAGCGATTGAACTTTTGATATTTCTCTAAAAATAACATTACATATTTCTTGATAAAAATGTTTTTGCTGAGGTGTTAAATTCTCATCATCTTCAATACATATTTCCACATAAGTACCCAGTAATGCTTGATTTCTTTTCATATTAAATTTTGCTTAAATATTCTCGATATAAAACCATTAATCTCTGCACACCATTTGTTACATGCTTAGATGAAAGAGTTGCTCCAGTGAGATTTTTTATATCTTTATTCCAAACGATGCCTTCGGATGTGTTCTTTCCTTTAAATTGTTGTAACCAACTCTTTTCTCTAATTTGCTCTCCATATGATTCGTTGTATTCCAAAATCTCAACGCCCTGAATGCTTCCATTAGCATTAATTCCTACCGCATAGGTAATCATTTCGTGCTTCCCAACTACCTCATCAATCAAAACCCATGAACCATTCGATGATTTCCATACCTTCTTTTGTTTATATGCATATCTAACGCCAGACTCTTTTCTCATCTTCTCCCGAACTTGATCTGGAATTTCCATGTCTACTTGAACGAATAATTCACCACTAAACATGACTTGCTTTACTTCATCTATGTTTAGATATTGCCTAGCAAATACCGCACTACTTTGAGCGGTACTTGCTAAACAAACTACAGCAACATATTTAGCGCATTCCCAATGCATTAAAAGGGCATCCCAAATTTAAGGATATATTCATTGCGTCCATGACTATCCCAAACATTTCCACCTGAACACTCTGCTGTTCCTGGTTCCCAACATTCACCACCTATTTGAGTTCTCATTGCCGCAGTTATCCACCAATCTTTACTTGCGTAATGAATATTTGGACCTATAAAATGAGCTCTTTGAGTTTGGTTGGCAAAAGAGTAACCGTCATAATCGTTGTGGAACCGATACTCCATTCCAATATTTAAGTTTGGTATCACTCTATAAGTAAATCCCGCTACTACATCGAGTACTGTCTCTTCAATAGGCTCTTCGTCAAATTTTAGTTTTTCTACTTCATACACCAAGTTACCAACTACTTGTAAACGGTCATCTAAAAAATTGGATTGCAATATCAATCGTGTCTCTAATGCGTTTTTAAGATTACCTATTGTCGGTTCTAGATATAAGCCAACACCTATAGGACTAGTTACAGGATTTGTTATTCTCCAAATACCTTCAAGTGAAACTCCATCTATAGCAGTTTTAGAGTATCCGTCACCCGAACTAGCACTTCCAGGCACTCCGTATCCTCCTGTACAGGGTACAAGTCCTTGATCACAATATTCTTCATTTGTGTAATTTTTTGAAGCGTTAATTGAATAAGTATTTAAATATCCAGCAAGTTGAATGTCGTTTGAAAATCCATATTCCATTTCTGTACGACCTTGCCATAAATCATAGGTTCCACTCGCTTGTCCCCTAGTTAGTTGAAGACGTTGCTCAAACTCCCACTTACCTTCAGGTTGTAAATCTAAGCCATAAACCCAACCAAAATACCCCTCACCCGCTGATGCGCAAACTGAAAACATCAGTGCACCAATGCAAATAAATTTTTGAAAATGATTTTTTTTAATACGAACTTGTATAGACACTAAGACTTCCTTTCTTGAAACAATTAATAAAAATAAATGATAATCATTCTCATTTATAAATAAAAGTCATTTCAAGAACATGGCTATATAACCATTCAATACTTAAGGGAAATTATTGAAGGTAGCTTAAATAAAGGCCGTAAGCCCCAATAAGAATACTACCTAAGATTAAACCTTTACTCAAAGTACCATTCAGCTTAATCATATACAGTAAACAAATAATACAAACAAATATGCGATAGCTGATAGGCACTTTATTTAAGATGCCAATTGGCAGCAAGATTAATTTGAAAGTTAATGCCCCAACAAGTGCATAAGTAACAGCTGAAAGCCACTTGAAGACTTCACTGTCTTGTGAAACATGACCAGCCAATAACACTCCTAATCCACGCCAAAAATAGGTTGCTAAAACAACGAAAATCAAAACTGACCACCAACCATATTCGGTCATGAGATTATTGATGGCTTGCATAATTAATGATTCATCTTTCTTTTAAAATAATCAAAAGCATACGCAAGAGATCCAAAACCAAGGCCCGAAATTAGAAGTGCATTCTCAGGATAGATGTTGTAAAAAACCGCACCCGCTATCCCACCCACAATAATTGCTAAGCGATTCAGCGGTACTTTTACATCAACAAATGAAAGAAGAAAAAATAATGGATTCACAAACACTAAAGGAATTGCTATCCAGATAGGAACGTACTCGGAAACGATATATCCAAAAATTGTTCCAGGTACCGCCATTAACCAACAAATAAGCCCAATACCTAAAAAATATCCATAACGTACTTCTGGTTTCATTTTTGGAAAATCGCGCATACAAAATGCCCAAGCACTCATTGCAACAAGATGAACACTCAATAATCTTGAAGGTTCATTTTTTTGCTTAGGGATTTGCGGAAATAATGTAAGAACCATCGTTAAAAAACGAGTAGAAGTTAATGCGACCGCAATAGCAACAACACTTGATGCGGCTCCCATAGACATCATCTCAATAAAAACAATTTGTCCAGGTAATGCATACATTAGAAAAGAGATGGCACTTGTTTGAAGGATGCTAAGACCAATGCCATGACCCATCGCTCCAAAACCTATCATGCCAGCTAATAAAACCGGACCTGGTCCATAAAGACCTGCTTTCACACCCAATTTCATAGCTTTAGAAAACGTGTCTACACTATTGAGTTCTTGTATTATTTGGTCCATTTTGAGATTGTAATACGCTATTCGTTTAGAGCCCATTGGATATGCTCATCCACTAGATCATTGATCTTTTTATATTGGAGTCTAAGTACTTCTTTGGCCTTTAATTGAACTTGTGCGGAAGTTTTTTGACTTCGAATAAGGTTGCCTAATCCAACAGCTACATTTCGCATCCACTGTACGTATCCAATTCTGTAGATGGCGCTTCCCCTCATCAAGTTCTCAAAATGATTTTGATCCCAAGAAAAAACTTCTATCAAATCCAAAGTTCCTAAATGATGCCTCTCATCAAAATCACCCACCTTACTAGGCATTGCAAATTTATTCCAAGGACATATCAATTGACAGTCATCACAACCATAAATACGGTTACCAATCAGTGTTCTTAGATCAATTGGAATAGAACCTTTATGCTCAATAGTCAAATACGAAATACATCTTTTAGCTTCAAGTTGATAAGGCGCTTTAATTGCTTGTGTAGGGCATATATCGATGCAGGCAGAACATTGTCCACAATGATCACTGATGGGTTCATCCACAGTGAGTGGTACATCAATTAATATCTCACCTAAAAAAAACATGGAACCCACATCTCGATGTAAGGCTAAGGTGTGCTTCCCTCGCCATGCCAACCCAGACTTTTTTGCAATTTCTACTTCAAACAAAGGCACAGAGTCAACTGCAACACGATAGTGCAAAGTTGATAATTTTGACTCAATTTTTTTTGCTAATTCTTGTAACCTTGCTCTTAGTACTTTGTGATAATCACGCCCTCTAGCATACACAGAAACAACAGCAGATTCAGGGTTGTGTATTTTTACCCATTCATTTGCTCGCCAATCATCGCAACTTTCAAACATTTTTTTTGGTAAGTATTCCATCCTAAAAGACAAGATTCGAATAGCTTGAGGTAAGATTTCTTTTGGATTGGCTCGCAAATGTGCGTGCTGGCTCATATAATGCATATCACCATGATGACCTTTTTCCAACCAATCTTGCAAGTATGGCATTGCTTGACTGACGTCAAGGTCGCTGACTCGCATTTCACTAAAACCCAAAAGTTGAGCCTGCTCTTTAATCCAAGCACGCAGTTCTTGATCGTTAGAATTTTCCATTGATGAATATTGTAGGCAAAATATTTCCTTTTGAATTAACTTCCGAGTTAGATTGTAAAGATTTAGCTCAAAAACTCTCCTCTTTAGCCAAGTCAGTTCCAATTCCTAATCAAGGATTCCAAATTTGGTTTTCAGGAGATCTTGGAAGCGGAAAAACAACTTTAATTCGTTATTTACTTCAGCACTTGGGATATGCAGGTAAAGTTAAAAGTCCTACCTATAATTTATGTGAAACTTATAACATTGCGATCAATGAATACGAGTTACATTTTCATCACTTTGATTTATATAGGATGAATCATCCTTTAGAGTGGGAAGAAGCTGGGTTTAAGGATATTTTGCTAGAGTCAGGAATCAACTTAATAGAATGGCCTGAAAAAGCTGAAAATACCCTGCCACCTCCAGATGTAACAATACATCTTCAATATGTCGATGAGTGCTCAAGAAAAGGATACTTAGAGGCTAATTCGTCATTGGGACTAAAACTATTACAACAGTATTTTTAAATGAACCCTAGTAAAAGAAAGTTTTTGGGAGAAGTCTCTAAGTCAGGCCTAGTTTTACCTTGGTTGATTTTGCTTGGTCCTCAGGAACTTGCATATGGAGCAACGCTATTTGGAGTTCGTGTTTGGCCTGCTGAGGACTACACAAGAGTTACCCTTGAATCAGATGAAACACTTCAAGTTTCTCAACAACTTCTGAAAGACCCAAATAGGTTAGTTGTTGATATTCAAGGTTTAGATTTAAACAATAAAATTAAAGAAATTGTTGCTAAGATTAAAAGTGATGACCCCTATATTGCGGGAGTAAGAGTTGGTCAATATCAACCTAAAATTGTAAGAATTGTTTTTGATTTAAAAGAAGAAGTTCTTCCACAGTTATTTACTCTAGAGCCAGCAGGAAGTTATCAACACCGTTTAGTACTAGACCTATTCCCTAAAAATCCTCCAGACGCAATGACAGTCTTTTTACAAAAGAATTTGAAGGTTGAGGAAGAAGATCCCATCGCATCCATTGCAAAGAAAAACATGGATGTTAATACTCAAGCAAATGTTAAAAACAATGCTCCAGCAATTAAGTCTAATAAATTTAGTCGAATCATAACCATAGCATTAGACCCAGGTCATGGTGGCGAGGATCCTGGGGCTATCGGAGCTCAAGGCTCAAAAGAAAAAGATGTCGTCTTATCCATTGCAAAGCGTCTACAAAATGAACTGGGGGGAATGTCTGAATTTAGAATATTAATGACAAGAGATTCAGATTTTTTTGTACCACTAGGTGTTAGGGTTCAAAAAGCACGCAAAGTTCAAGCAGACCTATTTATTTCAATTCACGCAGATGCTTTTGTTTTACCTACGGCCAAGGGGGCTTCAGTCTTTGCACTATCCCAACAAGGAGCATCGAGCACAACTGCAAGGTGGATGGCCAATAAAGAAAACTCTTCGGATTTGATTGGTGGGCTAAATATCAAAACAAAAGATGCTGAAATAGCTAAAGTTTTGTTAGACATGGCAACAACAGCTCAAATTAAAGATTCTCTAAAGTTAGGAAACTCAGTCATTAAAGAAATTAGTGGCTTTGCCACTCTTCATAGCAAATCTGTAGAGCAAGCAAGCTTTGCAGTTTTAAAAGCCCCCGATATTCCATCAATACTTGTTGAAACAGCCTTTATTAGCAACCCTGAGGAAGAACTTAAGCTACTAGATGACGACTATCAAAACAAGATTGCAGAAGCAATAACTAAGGGTATTTTTAAATATTTAGAAAAAAATCCTCCACTACAACGCCAATCTTAAATTTTTATTGCTATAATAGTTGTTTACCTAATTTTGGGACGGTAGCTCAGTCGGTAGAGCAGCGGACTTTTAATCCGTTGGTCGCGAGTTCGA
>DAIQPR010000095.1:0-9330 GCA_036787315.1 Polynucleobacter sp.
GTTGTATTTAAACTTTTTGGTGAAGATGTTGGATTAAATAAGGTTTTGCGCATTTCATACGCGCAAACCATCACCGCTTGCGCTAAGTTCAGAGATGGGTATTCGGGATTGGCATCAATCCAAACCCGATGAGAACAATAATTAAAATCTTGATTGCTTAGACCTGTTCGCTCAGTCCCAAATAAAAAGGCGCATTGAGCATTGTTTGAAAGGACTTCTTTCGCTAAATGACATGCCTCCTGAATTGAGATACAAGGGGGACCGAATTCGCGGTCTCTTGAACTGAGACCAAAAACGAGTTGAAACGGTCCACAAGCTGTTTCTAGGCCTGGCTTTATTAAAGCCTTTTTTAAAACATCTTCGGCACCACTTGCTAGCGCGATGGCGTCTTCAGACTCAGTTGCATTTGGGTTTCTGGGATTGACGAGAACTAAGTTATAAAACCCCATCGTTTTAATTGCTCTAGCAGCAGATCCAACGTTACCTGAGTGACTTGTATTATGCAAAATCCAGCTTGCTTCCATCGTAATTCGCTTTCCGAGCTTAAATTGGTTAAAATAGTAGTCTATGTTAAGTATGTTTTAACAAGTTCTTTATCAATTTGTGTTCTTCTTTGTTAAGTATTCTACTTTTTTGAGAATTTTTTATGCATCCAATGATGAATGTAGCTGTCAAGGCTGCAAGAAGTGCTGGCAACATTATTAATCGAGCCTCTTTAAATTTAGAGAGATTGCAGATTGCCAAAAAGCAACAAAATGATTTTGTTACTGAAGTAGATCAAGCTGCCGAATTTGCGATTATAGAAGTATTAAAAGATGCTTACCCAACACATCACTTCTATGCTGAAGAAAGTGGTTATTTAACTGCATCTGGTGAGAGTTTAGGGGCACTATCATGGCCTGAAGTCATTAAGCTTGCACAAACGGAAGAAGAACACTATTTGTGGGTCATTGACCCGATTGATGGAACGACTAACTTTATCCATGGATTTCCGCAATTTGCTGTCTCGATTGGCCTGTTTGTAAATGGCGTGCTTCAGCATGGCCTTATTTATGATCCAACCCGAGATGAATTATTCACTGCAACAAAAGGTGCGGGTGCTTATTTAAACCATCGTCGTTTGCGTGTTGGACAACAGCTCCGCTTAAGTGAATGCTTGATTGGAACTGGATTCCCATACAGAAATGATCAAAATCTAGATCATTATTTAACCTTGTTCAAGAGAATGACTTTAAGCTGCGCAGGCTTAAGACGTCCTGGTGCTGCATCTTTAGATTTGGCCTATGTAGCTGCAGGTCGTTTAGACGGCTTTTTTGAAGGTGATTTAAAGCCTTGGGATATGGCAGCTGGTGTTTTATTGATACAAGAAGCTGGTGGACTCGTTGGCCAATATGATGGTGAAGAAGGCTACCTTGCCTCTGGTCAAATTATGGCGGCTAATCCAAAGATATTTGCCCAAATGGCAAGTTTGTTATCCAAGAACTAATGCAAATTAATCAGGTCAATCGACGCGATACCGTGTTGATTGATCGATAGAGCGTTAGCATGTGGTTTCATTTCTGGGTGATCTAAATCCCAGTCGCTTAAAACCCATCTTGTCCAAGCGTGTTTCTCAAAACTTTCATGATGCACTCCGGGTCTATGCGTGTGACCATGAATCAATTGATTACACAGATTCTCTTTCGTAATCGCAGCGCATGCCTCTAAAGTAACATTACCTTTAATACTCGCAGTCATGGGATCAAATCGCTCACGTCGTTGATACTTCATTGTGGCGCGTTTACGCAGAAGATTACCTAATTTTTTACGAAACGATGTGGGGATCTGTAAAAATATTTTTTGGAATAGCTTTACGCGCGTAAAACTTCTAAATAGTTGGTAAGCTGGGTCTGCAGTACAGAGCATATCCCCATGCGATAAAAGCCAAGATTGTTCACCGATTTTGACTACACTCGGATCTGGTAAGACTGTCCAACCAGATTTTTCCGCAAATGCTTGCCCCAACATAAAATCGCGATTACCAGCGATAAAAAATACTTGGACACCTGACTTGCCAATTGCGTTGATTTCTTTTGCGATGTTTTGATGAAATTGGTGATGTAAATGCGCATCATCACCAACCCAAAATTCGAAAAGGTCACCAATAATAAATAATGCCTGAGTTTGTCTTGCTTCATTTCTGCAAAATTCGATAAAACGTTCAGCCGTATAAGGATAGGCTGGCGTTAAATGCAAATCAGAAATGATTAAAGCATTATCAAATTCAGGCATAGATCAATTAGATGACAGATGCTTCAAGAACGACTACATCTTCTTTAGGAACATCTTGATGGAATCCTGTACTGCCTGTTGGTACTTTACGAATGGCATCAACAACATCCATACCTTCTGTAACCATACCAAATACAGCGTATCCCCAACCTTGTGGAGTAGGTGAGCTGTGATTTAAAAAGTCATTATCAACCACGTTGATAAAGAACTGTGCTGAAGCAGAATGAGGATCGCTAGTACGTGCCATTGCAACGCTACCACGCACATTTTTTAAGCCGTTATCAGCTTCGTTTTTAATGCTCTCACGTGTTTCTTTTTGTTTCATGCCAGCTTCCATGCCGCCGCCTTGAACCATGAAGTTGCTGATAACGCGATGAAAAATAGTGCCGTTATAGTGACCAGCATTCACATACTCGATAAAGTTAGCACTTGTAATAGGCGCTAATTCTTCATTGAGTTCGATAATAAAATCGCCATGGTTTGTTTTAAATTGCACACGTGACATAAGTTTCCTTTAGTGAAGTAAAAATGGATTTATTTTGCCGTAATGGCCTCTGCTAATTTACGTTTCTTCTCAGCTTCGGTCATACGACGATTTTGTTTAAAAGCTCTATCGTAATAGTTTGCGGCTATTAAAGTATAAATATCCCCTAAGTTTTGCAATGCGATTGCATAGTTCGGGGATAGTTTTAAGCACATTTCTAAATAGTCTCTAGCTTGATCTAGCTTACCAACGCTGGCATAAAGTACTGCTAAATTATTATAGGGTTCGGGGATTTCTGGATATTTTTCAACAAAAGTTAATAGTGCTTGCCGGGCGCTTTCTAATTGACCCTGTTCTATTAAGATTCTGCTACGAATAAATAAAAGTTGCACATTACGGGGATTTTTTTTCACTTCAACATCAATGGCTTTCAGTGCTTCATCCCACTTCTTCTCTTTGACTAATTTAGCAATTGAATTAGGAACACCATTTTTGGAGCCAGTATCTGTTGTGGCGTTTTGCAATGCAATAAAGGGTGTTGCAAGCGTTGGGGTATTTTGGGTTGTTTGCAGACCGGTGTTATTGGAAGTCATGGAAGTTGACGTTCCAAGGGGAGAATACAAGCCAAGATTACCGGGACTTTTAACAGCTTCTTCGAAAGTCGTTGGTACTTGGTGATCAATATTCGCTTCTTTGGCTGCAGCAAGGTCTTGCGCATGCTGCTCAGCAGATAATTTATCTGTTGTTGCGCATCCAGCAAATGCACAAACAATCAATGCAAAAACACCATATTGGCAAGCCTTGATTGGCTTGAAATTTGCGGTAGTGAGTAAAAGCTTCATTTTTGAAAGATACGACATTTATTAATTTCTCATTATTGAAATGATATTTTATGGCAGTATTGTCTATACTTGCGTGTTGAATGAAAAAATTGAACCTTTTAAGTAATTAATCATAAAAAATATATATGCTGCAAATTTATAACACCTTGCACCGCCAAAAAGAAGTTTTTCAACCGATTCATCCTAAAAAAGTATCCATGTATGTCTGTGGTATGACTGTTTATGATTACTGTCATATTGGACATGCTCGCGTCATGATTGTATTTGATATGGTTGTGCGCTGGTTAAG
This sequence comes from Polynucleobacter sp., assembly GCA_036787315.1. Lineage (GTDB taxonomy): Bacteria > Pseudomonadota > Gammaproteobacteria > Burkholderiales > Burkholderiaceae > Polynucleobacter. The sequence continues at coordinate 3,887 of DAIQPR010000095.1, forward strand.
AGCCAGTGGCTATGAAGTCAATTACGTTCGTAATATTACTGACATTGACGACAAAATCATCAAAAGAGCAGTTGAGAATAAAGAATCCATTGCAGCATTAACACAGCGTTTTATCGATGCAATGCATGAAGACAGTGATGCCTTAGGGGTATTAAGACCTGATCATGAGCCAAGAGCAACGCATTACATTGCCCATATGCAAAAAATGATTTCTGGGTTAATGGAAAAAGAATTAGCCTATCAAGCTGATTCTGGGGATGTCATGTTTTCCGTAAGAGATTTTCCGGGGTATGGAAAACTATCAGGTAAATCATTAGATGATCTTGAAGAAGGCAATCGCGTCATTATTGCTGGTGATAAAAAAGACCCACTCGATTTTGTTTTGTGGAAGAGTGCTAAAGAAGATGAGCCTGCTGATACACGCTGGGCATCTGCATGGGGTGAGGGTAGACCTGGATGGCATATTGAATGCTCCGCGATGTCATGTGACATGCTAGGAAATCATTTTGATATTCATGGTGGCGGTGCTGATTTACAGTTCCCGCATCATGAAAATGAGATTGCGCAAAGTGAAGGATTTCATCGTAACTTTAATCAAGAAGGACAAAGTGAAGATCCAGAGTTTGTGAACTATTGGATGCACAATGGTCATGTTAGAGTCAATAATGAAAAAATGTCCAAGTCACTTGGAAACTTCTTTGTGATTCGGGATGTTTTAGCGCAGTACGATCCTGAAGTCATTCGCTTTTTTATTCTTAGAGCCCACTACCGTAGCCCAGTCAATTACAGTGATGCAACTCTTGATGAAGCCTCTCAAGGATTAGAGCGCTTGTATACAGCACTTAAAGATTATCAAGACGACTCAGGTACTTTACTCAGCAATTGGGTAGAAAACTTTGAGTCAGCGATGAATGATGACTTCAATACGCCAGAAGCGATTGCTGTTTTATTTGGTTTATCCACTGAAGCGAATAAAGCAAAGCAACAAAATGACACCAATGCCTACAATGATTTTGCAAAAACTTTGAAGCATCTTGCAGGTCATTTAGGTTTATTACAAAGAAATGCTATTGATTTTCTGCAAAGTGGTCAATTAGAAATTAGCGAAGAAGAGATTCAAAATCGTATTCAAGAGCGTAAAACAGCTAAGATCAATAAAGATTTTGCGAAAGCTGATGCAATTCGTAAAGATTTACTTGCAAAAGGTATTACTCTCGAAGATCAACCCAAGGGTGAAACCACTTGGCGTAAAACGTAAAGGTCGCCTCAAATGAAAAAAGAAGTTGAGAGTTTTGACGACTATTGGGAAGACGCTTGCAGTCATCTTATCCGCCAAGATCGTATCCTAAAAAAGATTATTCCTAAATTCAAAGATGCTGGCGTCATTTCTAGAGGCGATCCTTTTTTAACTCTGGCAAGATCTATTGTTGGTCAGCAGATATCGGTTGCTGCTGCGCAGGCGGTATGGAATCGTTTTGAAGCCAGTATGACTAAAGTCACACCCAAAAACGTCCTGGGAATGGAGCCTCAGACTCTAAGAGAAGCGGGTTTGTCTTTTCGGAAAATTGAATATGTTCAGGATTTAGCGGATCATTTTTTAAACAAAGGTTTGGCTAAAACCAAGTGGCATACCCTAGAAGATGAGCTTGTTATTAAAGAATTAACTTCCATTCGTGGAATTGGGCGTTGGACAGCAGAAATGTTCCTCATTTTTAATCTAAAGCGTCCAGATGTATTGCCTTTAGACGATATTGGGCTACTCAGAGCTATTTCCATCAATTACTATAGTGGTGAGAAAGTCACCCGTGCAGAAGCGAGGGAAGTTGCTGAAAACTGGGCTCCATATAGAACGGTAGCCACTTGGTACTTATGGCGCAGTATTGATCCCATCCCCGTTGATTATTAAAATCTAAAAATTCATATTAAATGACTTGGCAGATGTAAAATACGGATATGAAGACTACTTTCCTAGATTTTGAACAATCCATTGCAGAATTAGAAAACAAAATCGAAGAATTACGATTTGTTCAAGACGAATCTGCAGTTGATATTTCTGACGAAATTAATCGTTTAGCTGAAAAGAGCCAACAGCTAACTAAAGATATCTATACCCGTTTAACGCCTTGGCAAGTCTCGCAGATTGCTAGACATCCGCAAAGACCTTATACATTAGATTACGTACAAAGCATCTTTACCGATTTCCATGAGTTACATGGTGATCGTTCCTTTGGCGATGATTTATCCATTATTGGTGGATTAGCCCGTTTCAATGGTACTTCTTGTATGGTCATTGGCCATCAAAAGGGAAGAGATACTAAAGAACGTGCCATGCGTAATTTTGGTATGAGTCGGCCTGAAGGTTATCGTAAAGCAATGCGCTTGATGCGTTTAGCTGAAAAATTTGATATTCCGGTATTTACCTTTGTTGATACACCGGGTGCCTTCCCAGGGATTGATGCGGAAGAGCGTAATCAGTCTGAGGCAATTGGCCACAATTTATATACCCAAGCTGAATTGCGTGTGCCTATTATTTCTACCATCATTGGTGAGGGTGGATCTGGTGGAGCGCTTGCGATTGCCATGGGAGATATGGTCTTGATGTTGCAGTTTGCAACGTATTCCGTGATTTCTCCTGAAGGTTGCGCTTCCATCTTATGGAAAACTGCGGAAATGGCACCTGAGGCAGCTGAGCAACTTGGACTAACAGCACACAGACTCAAAGGACTCGGTTTGATTGATAAGATTGTCAATGAACCGGTTGGTGGTGCGCATCGTGATTATGAAGGAATGTGCGCAACGCTCAAGAGAGCTTTGGCGGAATCATTACGCCAGTTCTCCGGTATGAGTGTTAAAGAACTACTTGAACGCCGTCATGAAAGGCTCATGAGTTATGGTAAGTTCAAAGATACCTCCCAAAAATAAGCTGTCCATACCTGATGCCACTGCGAGAATCGCTGTGGCATATAGTGGCGGTTTAGATTCCACTGTTTTACTTCATTCCACTGTAGCTGCTTATGGCCCTGAACATGTCATGGCATTACACGTCAATCATAGTTTGCAAGAAGTGGCTGATGATTGGGTCATGCACTGTTCCAAGATTGCAAAATCCTTTGAGGTTGGATTTGATTTTCGTATTCTCAATTGGGAAAAAGACATTCATGAATTAAGTAATATTGAAGCTCAGGCGCGTCATTCTCGGTATGAAGCCTTAAGTCAGATGTGTCAAATCCACGGTATTACTGATTTACTTTTAGGGCATCATCAAGATGATCAAGCTGAAACGATTCTATTGCAGTTACTTCGAGGTTCTGGTTTACCGGGCTTATCAGGCATGGCTGCGCAGCGTTCTTTGGAATCTACGGATATTCGGATTTGGCGTCCCTTTATGGATTTAAATAGAAGTGAACTCGAGTCCTACGCAAAAGAATATCGCCTCGAATGGATTGAAGATCCCAGTAATCAAGATGAGCACTTTACCCGCAACTTTATCCGTTTAAGCATATTGCCGCTTTTAGAAAAAGTTCAACCTAATCTCAGAAATAATCTCACTCGCACCGCATCCCATTTGGCTGAAGCGCAACATTTATTAGATCAATTAGCTGATATTGATTTAAATATCATGACCACTAAAAATGGTTTGAATATTACTTCACTCATCGCCTTGCGCTTTGAAGATATTGCCAGGGCGAATAATGCTTTGCGCAGATGGATTTATTTACAAGGCTTGGTCATGCCTAGTGAAGAACGATTGAGTTCTTGGTGGAGAGATTTGGAACAGTTGAGAGACATTTCTGATCATCAGCTTCAGTGGGTTCATGATGGAAAATATTTACGTGTTTGGCGTCAAATACTATCTGTCCATGACTTTGAAAGCATCGATGGTCATTGGATATTCAAAAACATTGATGCTGATTCAGATGAGCTGGGGCTTGCAAATGATGTATATCAATTAGCTCTTCGCAAGGGTTTAATTGTTGAAAGAAAGAGATCTGGGGGAGAGAAGATTCGTATACATCCCCAACAAGCCAGAAAGTCCCTGAAAAATCTATTTCAAGAGTTAGATATTCCGCCATGGCAAAGAAGTGCCAAGATACTCTGTTTGGATCAAGAAGTTTTGGGTGTGTCTGGCATCGGTCTCAATGTAGATTTGTTAACCCGCTATGGTCCTAGGGTAAAACCTATTTTTATTCAAGAGCCGAGTCCTACGACTTTTGAGAGTTGACTGTTATAAAAGTGTAAAATATACCCTTTATTCATTACGGGTGTAGTTTTGCTACGCAAAGTTTTAATATGGCACTAATAGTACATAAATATGGTGGTACATCAATGGGTTCCGTTGAACGTATCCAAAATGTGGCTAAACGAGTTGCAAAATGGCAAAAGGCGGGTCATCAGATTGTTGTAGTTCCATCTGCAATGTCTGGAGAGACTAATCGTCTATTAGGTTTAGCGAAAGAAATTAATTCTGATCCTGATCCAAGAGAATTAGATCAAATTGCAAGTACTGGTGAGCAGGTTAGCTCAGGTTTACTCGCTTTGGCACTTCAGTCTCAAGGAACTCCTGCGGTAAGTTATGCTGGTTGGCAGGTTGTTATCAGAACTGACTCTGCGCACACAAAAGCCAGGATTCAGGGGATTGAAAAAGAAAAAGTTTTAGCTGATTTATCAGAAGGAAAAGTTGTCGTTATTACAGGTTTTCAGGGCGTTGATGAATTAGGCAATATCACGACCTTGGGTCGTGGTGGATCAGATACTTCTGCGGTTGCTGTTGCGGCGGCTCTTGGTGCGGAAGAGTGTTTGATTTATACCGACGTTGATGGTGTGTACACAACTGATCCTCGTGTTTGTGATGAAGCGCGTCGATTAGAAAAAATCACCTTTGAAGAAATGTTAGAAATGGCAAGTTTAGGATCGAAGGTATTACAGATTCGTTCTGTTGAATTTGCTGGAAAATATCGTGTTAAGACCCGCGTATTATCATCATTAACTGATCCGATGATTCCTCTTTCTCAGGAAATGTCATCTGGAACTTTAATTACCTTTGAGGAAGACAACAAAATGGAAGCAGCAGTTATTTCTGGAATTGCATTTGCAAGAGATGAGGCGAAGATTACAGTTCTTGGTGTGCCTGATAAGCCAGGTATTGCTTATCAAATCTTAGGCCCGATTGCTGATGCAAACATTGATGTAGACATGATTATTCAGAATCAATCTGTTGATGGCAAGACTGACTTTACCTTTACTGTTCCAAGAGGTGAGTATCAAAAGGCTTCAGAAATTCTAAAAACCCAGGTTCAGGGACATATGGGTGCAAGAGAAATTTCTGGTGATCCAAAAGTTTCTAAAGTATCTGTTGTAGGTGTTGGAATGCGCTCACATGTAGGTATTGCAAGTAAGATGTTCAGAACTTTATCTGAAGAGGGCATTAATATTCAGATGATTTC
>DAIQPR010000096.1:0-9323 GCA_036787315.1 Polynucleobacter sp.
ACTAAATATAGTTGCTTCTGAGTAATCAGAAATCATCATTAGAATAACCATTAAATTGCTTCAAGCAATAAAGTAGGAGACAAACTTTGTATCAAAACCGTTTCTTAAAGGAAGTTTTTATTATTTTCCTTTCGCTCTTTTTTTTAACATCCTATGTCATTGCAGCTACTTTTCCTGAAAAGCCACTAACGCTTATCGTCCCAACCGCTCCAGGAGGACCAATCGATTTAACTGCAAGAATAATCTCTAAGCAGTTAGCCGTTGAACTAGGGCAAGCCATCGTTGTCATTAATCGTCCTGGTGCGTCACAAAAGATTGGCGTGGATTCACTGATTAACTCCCCCAAGGATGGTTACACTATCGCAGCGGTTTCACCAGCTTCCATGACTATCAATCCAGTCTTAGATAAAAATGTTGGCTATGATTCCGTTAATGACCTTACACATTTAATTAACGCTATCGAATACCAGTCTGTATTAGTTACAAGACCTTCTATTCCAGCTAAAAATTTAGCTGATTTTGTTGCTTATGCTAGAAAGAATCCCGAAAAACTTTCCTATGGAAGTGGTGGTGGCGGTACTAGTATGCACTTTACAACTTCAGCATTTTTAAATTTAGCAAAAATCAACGCTTTACATGTACCTTACAAATCGAGTGGACCAGCCATGTTAGGGCTTTTAGGAAACGAAATCGATTTTTTAATGCCCGATCTTGGGGATATAAAATCCTATATCATCGGAGGGCAAGTAACTGCCCTCGCAATCTCAGGAAAAACACGTTCTAAAGTTCTACCGAATGTCCCTACTTTTTCTGAATCAAATATCCCAGAATTAAAAAATTGGAACTATACAGGCTGGATCGGAATTGTCGCCCCTGCTGGCATTCCGGTAGATGTGTCAAATAAACTTCAAGCCGCATTACAAGCAACCATGATGTCAGAAAGCGTCAAAGAATCTTTTGACAATATCGGTTTTAAGGTTGTAGCCACACCCGGAGATCAGTTCAAAAAACAAATCCAAGAAGACCTTACACTTAATCGAAAAATTGTGAAAGAAGGCAATATTACCAAATAAGTTATTGGTATAAACCTGCCTTATTCATAATCTCAAAAAGTCTAGGCGGTGTCATCGGTGCTTGTGTTAAGAATATTCTCGGATCACCAATCGCATTTTCGATTGCGGCAACGATCGCAGCAGCAGCCGGAATAGTTCCCCCCTCCCCAGCACCTTTGACCCCTAATGGATTTAAAGGTGATGGTGAACACAAATGCTCCATCTCAACTTTGGGCACATCGGTTGCCATTGGCAATAAGTACTCACCAAAATTAGTTGTAATGGGCTGTCCCTGAACATCATATTGCATGTCTTCTAATGTTGCATTACCAATACCATGCGCAACTGAACCTTGAACTTGTCCATCCACAATCAAAGGATTGATCAAATTACCACTGTCATGCGCCATGACGTATTTAAGAATCTTAATTTGACAAGTATCACGGTCAAGCTCTAATTCCACTGCAGCAGTACCATTGCAATAGGTGGACTGTGCCGGTGAAAAATATTCAGTAGACTCTAAACCATTAGTAATACCCTCAGGGAAGGAAAATCCTGGCATCCCCTGAGAAACTCTTGCTAGTTCTGCAAAAGACTTCTTAATGGATGCATCTTTTTTAGAGATGACATAACCATCAATCAGCTCAACATCATCAACAGAATGGTTCATTAAAAATGCAGCTAAACCAATTATTTTCTTGGCAACAACTTTTGCTGCCATAAACACTGAACTACCAGCATTGACAGTAACCCTACTTGCAAAAGTACCAATACCCATGGAAATTGCATTAGTGTCTGAAGCCACAACATCAATCAGACTTAAAGGAACATTAAGTTGGTCAGCACATATTTGCATAAATGTAGTTTTATGCCCTTGTCCTTGAGAAGAGGCAGAGGTAAGGATCGTTACCCTACCATTTTGCTGAATTCTAACAGTGGCACCTTCAAATGGTCCAAGACCAGTACCTTCTACAAAGTTAGCAATCCCAATACCGATACAACGACCCTGCTCTTTTGCAAGAGCCTGTCTTTGTGGAAACTGATCATAAGCAATTTTTTCTAGTGCAATGGCTTGGCATTTAGGATAGTCGCCGCTGTCATACACCATAGGCTTTCCATCTCGATAGATGAAGCCATTGTTATAGGGCATTTGCTCAGGCTGAATAAAATTCCGACGACGAATCTCCGCACGATCCAACCCTAATTCCAAAGCAGCCTTATCTAAAATTCTTTCCATAGCAAACACGGCCTGAGGACGACCAGCACCTCGAACAGGTGAAGTAGCATTCTTATTGGTGTATACAACCTGTAAATGAACATCTATCGCAGGAATAATATAAGGGCCTGGGGTTGTAGTCACACCAATGTAGGGAGTGATAATCCCCCAAGGAAGATACGCGCCATTATCATGGGTCATATGAATCTTCATGCCCAATATCTTTGCCCCTTCATCTAAGGCTAACTCAATATCCCACCATTGATCTCTCTCTTGAGTGGCTGTATAAAAATGCTCACGACGATCTTCAATCCACTTAATAGGACGTTGCATATCACAAGCAGCGATAGCTACCATCGCTTCTTCAGGATAGAAAATAGCTTTAGGTCCAAAACCACCACCAACATCGTTATGAATAATTCTGATTTTTTCAGGATCCCATTCAAGAATATCAATGAGATTTTTTTTCTCCAAATGAGGAGTTTGGCCAGAGGCCCATACTGTCAATTGACCAGAAACGGCATGATACTCTGCAGCATATGCCCTTGTTTCCATAGGATGCGCTGAACCACGATTGTTCCAAAAGACTTCACGTGTTACATGCTTGGCTTTCTGAAATGCTTCTTCAACTGTACCAAAACTAACCTTGACTTCAGCAGCTAAATTGTGGGGAATCTTGCTATAAAAACTAGGTGCACCTTCAGCTAATGCTGACTTACAATCTGCCACTACAGGCAAAATCTCATATTCAACATCAATGAGTGCACATGCATCCTCAGCAATGTATCTACTATCAGCAATGACAAAAGCAATCGAATCACCAACACAACAAACTTCCTCACTAACAAGTACTTCCTGCATCATAAGGTTTTTAATTGCAGGATTTGGGACGAGTATGGGTAAGCGCTTTTTTGCTGATTCTGGTAAATCTTGATGTAAATAAATCTTATGCACACCAGGTAGCTCTAAAGCTCTTTCAATATTGATAGAAAGAATCTTTGCATGCGCATGCGGACTTCTTAAAAAAGCAGAAAATAAAACACCATTTAGCTTTAAATCATCAACATATTGCCCCTGCCCTTTAAGGAGTAAATGATCTTCTGTTCTTTGAACGCGTGAGCCAATAAATTGCTCAGGTCTTGAATCAGGGCTGATAGATTCCTCTGTATGTTTAGTCATTTTTATTTTTCCTGAAGTCTTTTTGCCGCCAATAAAGCAGCATCAACAATCGACTGATATCCAGTGCAACGGCATAAATTACCTGTAATCGCTTCTCTAACGTCCATCTCGCTTGGAGAATTATTTTCATTTAATAATTCAGTCAGAGTGGTTAACATCCCCGGAGTACAAAAGCCACATTGCAACGCATGACATTCCTGAAAGGCTTGCTGAAGTACTGACAAAGTTCCATCTTCGTTAGCTAATCCTTCAATAGTCGTGACCTTACAGTTATTCGCTTGCACAGCAAGCGTCAAACACGACCTTGCAGTATTGCCATTCATGAGAACAGTACAGGCTCCACAGACCCCATGTTCACATCCTAAATGGGTTCCAGTTAAACCTAAATCTAAACGTAAATAATCCGCTAAGGTACGACGCGATTCGACCTTGGATTCATAGTCTTTACCATTTACTTGAATTTTAATTAATTGCTCATCCATTATATTTGTCTCTCTTTGGAACGCTCAAAAGCTTTTTGAATCGCTCTGCGCATTAAAGTCTTTGCCAAATGGCGTCTGTAATCTGAAGAGTTCAAGGCATCTTCCATGACATAGGGAAGTTCTTGAATCTCTTTAATTGCTATCTGTATTGCATCTTCATTGGCAACTTGATTTAACATGAGTCCCTCAGAGGCACTCAAGCGAATAGGTGCGGAATCTATGCCACATAGAGTGAGAGATATTTTCTTGATCATAGATTGTTGATCTAAGACAACTAAAGCAGCAACTCCAACCACAGCATAATCACCATGTCTTCTGGAGTATTCCATAAAACTCCAACCATGATTTTTTGGCCATATCTCAAGCTTGGCACCAAGCATGATTTCATTAACCTCTAACTGGGGTGTCATGTATATGGCTGTCCAATTAGAAAATGGAATTTCTTTTTTACCAGAAATGCTTGCAACTTCCATAACACCATCAAGTGCAGCAGTAAAACAAGGTTGTTCTGATGAAGGATCAAGATGGCAAAGACTACCACCATAAGTACCACGATTACGCACCTGGCGATGACTTACCATTGAGTAAGCCTCAGATACAATCGGCGCATGATTAATAACTAAATCCGAAGTATGAATAGCATGTTGACGCGTCATTGCACCAAGATGAAGATATTGCCCATCAACACTAATATCACTTAACTCAGCAATATGTTGCAAATCAATTAAGTGATCAGGCATTAAAAAACGAAAGTTCATCATGGGCATTAAAGACTGTCCACCCGCAATGATTTTGTAGTTTTCCAAACGATTTACAAGATCCAGAGCCTCTTGTAAATTCTGGGGAGAGTGATAAGTAAATGGTGCTGGTTTCATATTGGATATTTCTAGGATTTATTTACAAATATTCGTTTGAACCAAGAAACAAAAGCTCCCCATAAAAGTTGCGAAACTATGATGGAGTTTTCAGGTTTGCGAGATTCACTGGCTTGACTCATTGTTTCTTTAGATTCAGTTGTAACTGCTGCTTCCTCTACTACTGAATCAGACTTTGTATCTTCTTGGGTTGCCACAATCATGCTGGATAAATTTTTACCAAATTCATTGATCAATTGCTGAGAAATGGCTTGTATCATGCCAACACCTCGACCATATTGCGCAACAGATCCAGATAAAATGACGTCCGAAGTAATTTGAACTTCAGTTTTATTATCTTTTTCGGTCAGTGCAACTTCAATCAATCCCTGCGCACCACCTCGCCCTTTAACATCAGTACCTGAGGCTGAGATTTTTGCAAAATGATTTTCTGCTTGAAGTTCAATAAATCCAAACTTGCCAGCAAAGTTAAATGTCATTGGACCTAACTTGACATTAAAAGCGCCTTTATAAAAACCATCTGGAAGTTTTTCACCTAGGACTGCTCCAGGAAAACAAGGTGCTGATTTTTCAATATCAGTAATTAAATTCCAAACAGTTTCTATTGAACCATCAGACGTAAAAGATGTTTTGATAATTAAAGACATGATGATTTATTCTTTTGAAATTTTAATTCCTACTTTTTTGCTTGAGATGCTAGTACCCCAGAAAGTAGATTTGAGGCATAACGTGCTGCTATTTCATAATCTTTACCAGGTGCTAAATTCAAATACTCTTTGACAGCCGATAATGCAGCTCTGTCACGAATAATCAGATTTTGAATATAAGCATCTACTTGAGCTTGGAAATTATCTACTGTAAAGACCTTGCTTACTAAGCCATACTCAAAAGCCTCTTGTGCACTAATCTCTTCTGTTGAATAAACCAAATGCGCTAAAGCTTTTCTTGGAACAGCATGCATCACCGCAGAAATTGCAAGTGTTGGAGGTAAATTAGATTTCATCTCCGGCAAAGAAAATCTAGACTGCTCTGATACTAAAGTCATATCGCATAAGCATGAAATCGCACAACCCAAACCAAAAGCTTTTCCATTAATGGAAGAAATTAATGGAATGGCACATGACTTCATAACTGCATAAATTTCTAGAATCGGATCCGTTACTTCATTTCTTATTTGTACTGCTGACTTTGGAGTTGCTGGAGCATCTGGATTGATAGGTGGTAACTGACGACCTTGAGAAAAATCACCGCCCTGACCCGTTAAATGAATTAACTTGATAGATTCATCTTGACCAAATTCTTGTATTAATCTGGTCATCTCTTTGACCATCGACATCTCGATTCTGTTTCCAAATTCAGGACGATTAATAACAATCGTTGCAACAGAGTCTTTTACACTGACTAATAAATTACTCACAAACTTTCCTTCCAAAAAATTAATCTTCTAAATTGATACCTTTAGTTTCAGGACCAAACCAAATAGCAACTAAACCCACAATGAAAAACAATGATAAGGCAGCAGCTACCTTAGGAATAGAACCAAAATACTGAATTAAAAACCCTGCACTTAAAGGACCAAAGCCCGTTAAAAAACGCGCCATATTCCAACAAAAACCTTGGCCTGTGCCACGAACCCTTGTAGGAAATAATTCAGGGAGATAGGTCGCAAAAGTTCCAAAGCCACCAATCACAAAATATCCATAAATTGGCATAAACCAAATTAAAGTAGAAATATCTTTAACTTGGGTAAATAAATAAAGAGATGAAATTAAGGCTGCAGTCCAAAATAAGAAATAGCATTTCTTACGACCCAAGAAATCAGATAACCAGATTAATGTGATGTAACCCAATAAGGCACCAACCATCATCAACATAAATGCATAGCTAACCATGGTCACTGGATTGCCAGCTTTAGCTGCAGTTGTTAATTGCATAATCCAAGTTGGTAATAAAGATAAGCCAGCCCAACAACCAAGCATTGCAGCTGAAGCAACTGTCACACCAATGATGGTATTTCTTAAATGCTCTTTACCAAAAATCGCTTTGAATATTTGCATACCGGATTCTTCAGTACCATTTTTCTTGCGATTCTCGTTGACCTGTACCCAACGCTCTGGCTCTTTAATATACCTGCGAATAAATATCGTTACAAAAACAGGTATAACACCAACACCAATCACTACACGCCATCCGTATTGACCAAGAACCAGATTATCAAGCGCGGCCAGGAAAAAGCCAAAGGCAAATGCTAATTGCATAATCTGAATCGCACGTGCACGCTTATCTGCCGGCCATGTCTCTGCAACAATGGCAGCTCCCGCAGCCCATTCACCACCAATACCTATTCCAGCAAGTCCTTGAAATAAAGCAAGCATAGGCCAGCTAGTTGCAAAAGCACTTAACCCTGTAAATACAGCGTAAATGACAATGGTCAAAGCCATAATTTTGGCCCGTCCATATTTGTCAGCAGCTACACCAAATAAAACACCACCAATACCCCATGCAAATAATTTAATAGCAATAACAATACTTCCAATTTTTGCTATTTCAGCGGGATTATTGGATTGAATGAGTTCCTTAATACAAGGAAAAAGAATCAGGGTAAAGACGTTTAAATCCATGGAGTCAAACATCCAACCAAGGAATGCCGACAGCAATACAAGCTTATGGTATGAAGTGATTTGGGACGAGCTCGTGCTTGAAACCTGAGTTACAGATGCAACAGTCATATTGTCTCCTTAATAACCTTGATAGGTATTAGATTTTTTTTGTAATTCTGATTATACCGACACAAAGTTTTCTGTAAACTTTATTATGGTCTCTAGGTGTTTTAGTAACTTTTGGAAAAGATGAAATGCAAATCAAGAAGTAATTGATTTGTTTTTGATTTTTATCAGATATAAAAATTAATGGTCGGGACGGTGTGATTCGAACACACGACCCCTTGCACCCCATGCAAGTACGCTACCAGGCTGCGCTACGCCCCGACGAATTGAAAATTATATCAGTTTGGTGATTTAGATTGTTCCACTAACTTGCGGAGATCACCTAGGATATTGAGAACTGCTTCAAGCTCATTTCTGATTTGACCTTGACTATCTAGTTCCTCTAAACGACTTTTAGCCCCATGAATCGTGAAGCCATCGTTATATAACAAATCTCTGATTCTTCTAATGAGAACTACTTCGTGATGTTGGTAATATCTTCTATTACCCCTGCGCTTTTGCGGCTTGAGCTGATTAAACTCTTGCTCCCAATAACGCAACACATGCGGTTTGACGGCACACAAATCACCAACTTCACCAATCGTGAAATATCTCTTCGCAGGAATAGAAGGCAAAGTTACTTTTTGAGTATCTTTGACTTCGGATAGCACGAGTTCACTTGGTGAGTTCATATTTTTTACAACCTATTTTTACTTCAAATTTTCAAGAATTACTGCAAGCAATCTATTAAAACTTATACAAATTAAACTGCTTTAGTATCTTTGCTGTCAATAGCGTCTTTTAGCTTTTGACTTGCATGAAAAGTAACTACTCTTCTAGCACTAATCGGAATCTCTTGACCAGTCTTAGGATTACGGCCAGGTCTAGCTGTTTTGTTTCTTAATTGAAAATTACCAAAACCAGAAATCTTGACATCAACCCCACGCTCTAAATGATGCGCAATATTCTCAAAAAAAGCATCAATCATCTCTTTAGCTTCACGTTTGTTCAAGCCAACGTGATCAAATATCGCCTCAGATAATTCGATTTTAGTAATTGTTGCGGGATTGTTTTCCATATTTATCTCATTAAATCTTATAGTTAGAAGAGTATCCTACCTTAATCTCGCTGAAAATTGAATAAGAACTTGATCTAAAAGTTGTTTAATTGCATTTTCAATCGTCGAATCTTGTAGGGTTTGCTGATCATCAGACAAAATAATCTTGAAAGCTAGGCTTTTTTCATTCATTTCCATACCACCAGATCGCTCAGGAGTTGGTCTGAACTCATCAAAGAGCTGAATTTCTTTAACAAGAGCATTAGCAGCCTTTTTAAAACAATCTAGAACAGATTGTGCAGGCACATCTGATTTGAGAACAATGGCTAAGTCACGCTCAACCGCAGGAAATTTACTTGGCTCAACAAGTTTAGGCAAGAAGGTATTAGAAATAGCTTCTAAGTCCAACTCAAACAAAATAGGCGCCTGAGTAAATCCATAATGTTGCTGAAGTTTAGGATGTAACTCACCTAAAAATCCTAGCTCTATCTGTTGGTTTTCACTTTGTAAAAGAATCTTGGCACTTCGTCCTGGATGTAATGCAGGATGCTGCGCAGCTTGCGTGGATATCGATAAAGGCTGCAAAATAGCTGCAATATCATTTTTAACATCAAAGAAATCAACTTTCCTGTTAGCCATTCCCCATTGCTCCGGAAATACATCTCCATAAGCAACGCCACCAATTTTCATGGGTTGATCAATGCGAGCAACACTGAGTGGCCCATCTTGAATAGCGCTATTTCTGACAAATGCCCTA
>DAIQPR010000097.1:0-9204 GCA_036787315.1 Polynucleobacter sp.
GATTGAGCCAATACCACTTCGACTCTATGTACCAGAATTACAAAATGCACCGAGAGGGTCGAGGGTTGAGCTCGAAGTTTTATCAATTGACACCCTATTGCTTACAGCATCTGTAAGAGTGGTTCATTTGATGGAGAGTTCGTTTACGGGCAGTAATGTTGAAATTGAAGAAGAGATCATTGAGCCCGTGATTGAACTTATTAACGATCCTGTTCAAAATGATACTAATGAACAGCCTAGCACCTAATCCCAGTGTTAATTTGCCAGAATTTTCTGGTATTCAGTGGTACAAGAAATCGATTGTCATCGCTATTGGGATTTCGTTATGTTTTCACATGTTGATGTTGCTCCTCAAAAAGCCTGAACCAGACATTGATCCCAAGCATTTAAAAGCACCTCTTGCGGTTGTCTTGGTCAATAGTCAAAGTCAAATTGCGCCTGTTAATCCTAAGCGCTTAGCGCAACACAATTTAAATGGTGGGGGCCAGCAAGAAGAGCCCATTATGGCCAGTTCGATTTCACCGATGATGCCTGGTATTGCAGAAAAACTAAACACCTTACAAGAAGAGCAAAATCGATTACTCAGCTCAATGCGTGATGATGGTAGTCAGTCTAAAAAAACGACACCAGGAAAAACAGCGGTTCAAAAAGAATCCACCGACCCATTAGAGGCAGAGTTATCTAAGCGTATGGAGTTAGAAAGTCAGAGGCCTCGAAAGGCTGTTCTGACTTCTACTAGCGCTAAATCTGTCGTCTATGCAGAGTACTACAACAGCATGCGTAACAAAGTCGAGGCCTATGGCACAAAGTACTTTCCGCGCTCTCAAGGAAAACCTTTATACGGTAGTTTGATTGTAATGATTAGTATTGACCGTGAAGGGCGCATCGTTAAAAAACCTACGGTTGAAAAAAGTTCTGGTGATGCCGAGTTAGATAGACAAACATTAGCAATTATTCAAGCGTGCTCGCCATTTGAAAAGTTTCCACCCAGTATGAAATCACAACTTGATGTGATTGATTGGATTGCTACTTTTACCTTTGTTATGGGGAGTGGTCAAAGTCAATTAGAATTAAATGCTACACACTCAAAACCATGAATAATTCAGACACACAACTTGATCCAACATTACATCCTGGTAAAGATGTATATGGCGTTATTGGTAATCCTGTAGCACACAGTAAGTCCCCGATGATTCATGCGCAATTTGCACAGCAAGCTGGGCAAAATATATATTACGGCAAACTTTTTTCAGAGGTCGATCAGTTTACTGAGACAGTGAATACTTTTTTTGACCGAGGTGGTCTTGGCTTAAATGTCACTGTGCCATTTAAAACGCAAGCATATGAACTCTGCACACATTTAACGGCCCGAGCAAAAGCTGCGGGCGTTGTAAATATTTTATGGAAAGATGATGGCCAGTTTTGTGGCGACAACTCTGATGGCGTTGGTTTAGTAAGAGATATTGAGCAACAACCTTTTCCTATTGCGAACAAGAATATTCTTATCCTTGGAGCGGGTGGCGCAGTTCAGGGTGTCATATTACCTTTTTTAGAAAAAAAACCTGCGCATATTTGGATTGCTAATCGAACCCCAGAAAAAGCTCAAATGATAGTTGAGCGTTTTACTGAAGAGGCAAACAATGCGGGTGTTCAATTACAAGCCCTTCCCACAACTCAAATTCAGCAAATACAAGATTCCATTCATTTAATTATTAATGGAACTTCTACAGGCTTGTATGGTACTTCACCCCTTACTCAAGATCAGGTTAATCACATTGCAAGATTAAGATTAGCAAATCTACCTAACAATGTTCAGATAGCCTATGACATGGTCTATGGCAAAGAGACCGATTTTATGGCGCAGATGCGCTTAGCTAATATTTCTGCTAAAGATGGTTTGGGAATGTTGGTAGAGCAGGCTGCGGTAGCGTTTGAGCTTTGGCGCAATATTGCTGGTCAGGGGCGATTAAATACAGCCCAGGTATTAGAGAAGTTGCGTCTTTCTTAAACGCAACTTCACCAAAATTTAGTCCATCCAACCTTTACGTTTGAAGTACCAAAGTGGTGCTATCGTTGACAGTACCATCGAGATCAGAGCAACCGGATAGCCAATTGCTAGCTTAAGTTCTGGCATAAATTCAAAGTTCATACCCCAAATACTTGCTAGTAAAGTTGGAGGCATTAAACCAACTGACACAACCGCGAAAATTTTAATAATTTTATTTTGGTTAATATTAATAAAACCGACTGTGGCATCCATTAAGAAGTTAATCTTATCGAATAAGAATGCTGTGTGATTTTCGAGTGAGTCGATGTCACGCAAAATTAAGCGCGCTTCCTCTTGTTGAAGATCTGAGAGCAGTTTGCTGCGCATCAAATAGGAAAGAGCGCGACGGGTATCCATCACATTACGACGAATACGACCGTTCACGTCTTCTTCTTTTGCAATTGTTTCTAGAACACCAGCAGCGATTTGGTCGGTAACGGTATCCGCCAAAACTACCTTTCCAGCTTCTTCAAGGCTTTCGTACACCTCCTCTAATGAGTCGGCAGAATATTCCGCGTCTGTGGAATAGAGATCTAATAAAACATCTTTAGCATCATTCACAGAACCAGGACGTAAACGAGCTCGCATTCTTACAAGGCGGAAAACCGGTAAATCTTCATCATGGATCGAGAACAGTGTGTTGTTGGTCAAAATAAAAGCTACACGAACGTTTCGTGAAACTTCGTCTTCATCCAATAAGAAGTCAGTACGAATATGAAGATATCCATCCTCACCTTCAAAATATCGTGCAGAAGCTTCTAAGTCACCTAATTCTTCTAATTCAGGCAAAGTTACGCCGAAGGCTTCTTTAATCCAACTCAATTCTTCATCATCAGGCTCAATGGCATCGATCCAAATAGGATCATGGTATTTGAGAAGCTCATTACGATCTTCCACTTGTTCTTGAGCTAAACGGCCGTTTTGGAGTGTAAATAAATTAATCATCTTGAGGGCCCAAAAAAATACTTGTCAACTAGAATTGTAAGAGAGTTTATATTATTAAAAAGAACTAGGAATGATTTTATGACTCAGAAGATGAATTTACCGCTCAAAACACCTGGAAATAGTTTTGTGCAAAAGTATCAAAAACGTGTCCAAGAACAGCAAACAATGCTATGTGTGGGCCTTGATCCAGACATTTCTAAGTTTCCTCCCTCCATCGGTGGTAATGGGGGTGCGATTTATGCATTTTGTCGTGAAATTGTTGATGCTACCGCTGACTTAGTCTGTGCATTTAAGCCACAAATCGCCTATTTTGCTTCTGAGCGAGCTGAAGATCAATTAGAGCAACTTATTGATTATATTCATCAAAATTATCTAGATATCCCTGTGATACTCGATGCTAAACGTGGAGACATTGGTTCCACAGCGAGTCATTACGCTAAAGAGGCTTTTGATCGTTACCAAGCAGATGCGGTCACTGTTAATCCTTACATGGGGTTTGATTCATTAGAACCTTATTTAGCCTACAGTGATCGTGGGGTTTTTATTCTGTGCAGAACTTCTAATCCAGGTGGATCAGATTTACAGTTTTTACCCCTGCAACAAGAACCTCATCAAAAATTATTCGAAAAAGTGGCAGAGCTTGCTTCCAAGCAATGGAATACTTCTGGGCAAGTTGGTTTGGTTGTTGGTGCAACCTTTCCAGCTGAAATAGAAAAAGTCCGCAGCATTGTAGGTGATGAGATGCCGCTACTGATTCCAGGTATTGGGGCCCAAGGTGGTGACACGATAGCAACAGTTAAGGCTGGGCGGAGCACCAATTTACTGATTAACTCCTCTAGAGCTATTTTGTACGCTAGTCAGGACCAAGATTTTGCTAAAGCAGCACGCAAAGTGGCAATTGCCACTCGCGATAGTATTCGTGCTGTTGGAGCTTAATTAAATTCTTTTTCTAAACGGCTGATCATGCCAGCAATCGCGTAATCACGCGCTAGCGTGCGCACATGAAGGCGAGTTTGATCAGTAATCGTATCTTGAGGACTTAGTAAAGGGACACCTTCACTTTGCACAATGATTTCACCATTTTTTTCTAAAGCCCAGGCAAAACAAACGAAGCCTACCGGTTTTTCTAAACTTCCGCCTGTTGGACCTGCAACGCCGGTGATTGCTAAAGAAGCTTGTGCATTGCTGTGCACTATCGCACCTCTTGCCATTTCAGTGGCAACAGAGACACTCACAGCACCATGGGTTTGGATTAGATCCATTGGTACACCGAGGTGTTGATTTTTAGATTCATTACTATAGGTAATAAAGCCTCTTTCGAACCAGTTACTAGAACCAGATAGATCTGTTAGAGCAGCAGCTACCATACCTCCAGTACAGGATTCTGCGGTACAAATAGAAATCTTTCTAGACAGCAATATTTGCGCTAATTTAGAAACATTGCTTTGTAAACTTGTTGAATTCATCAGTGCATACCTAACTTAATAAATACAGAAATAACTATTAAAGTAAAAAAAGCAGCAATTAAATCGTCGATCATGACGCCGAATCCACGAAACAAACTTGGCCACTTTCCAAAAAATCCCTCACCGTTCCAAGTCTTAAAGTAAGCATCTACCCAACGTATTGGACCTGGTTTGGCGATATCAAAAAAACGAAACGCTATAAAACCCAAAGTCTGTATTTTCCACGAACTTGGCAATATCAGTAGTAACACCAACCAAAAAGCAATGATTTCGTCCCAAACCATTCCAGAGTGATCTGGCTTACCTAATTCTTCGCCGCATTTACCGCAAGCCCAGCATCCCAGTAAAAAGCCCAGTGTAAGAAGAATAATTCCATCGCTTTTGGTGTATTCAGCAAAAAAAGATTGGAATATTAAACCGACTGCCCAGGCCCATAGGGTGCCTACTGTTCCAGGACCTATAGAACTAAGACCACTCCCAAAACCAAAAGCAAACAAGCGCCATGGTTTACTCATCATCCAGTGACGATTGGGTTGGGGCAGAATTGATGTATCCATACTTATTTAAAGTGATCAAAAGATTGCGTATATTGTCTAGCAAGATCAGTGGGTAATGGTAAATGATCTTTATCTAAAAGTAGGAGACGCTTCTTTTTATTTTCAAGTGCTGTGATTTCTCCGATACGCGCGAGTGGTAACTGACATTTTTTCCCAAGTTCCTCAATCAAGCCTCTATTCTCTTTAGGGGCGGTAAAACACAATTCATAATCATCACCGCCTTTTAGAGTGCATAAACGTCGCAACTCTAAAGAAACCTCTTTTAAAAGTGGTGAACAAGGCACTTCGTCGATCCAAATGTTAGCACTTACTTTAGAAGATTCAAGGATATGCTTAAGGTCTCCTAAAAGTCCGTCTGAGATATCAATCGCGCTATGCGCTATACCTCTTAATCCCAAGCCTAAATCTACACGCGGGCTAGGGCTATCCATCCGATGAGCGATTTCTTCCCAAGGCAATTCTAAAAGCCATTCGCGGCGTCTAAATCCTAGAACAAGCCTTGCATCTCCCACTGTATTGGAAACCCAAATATCATCCCCAACTTTTGCACCATCCCTACGCAAAGCTTGGCTCGGTAAAACACTCCCAATAGCGGTAATAGAGATTGTTAATGGACCTGCTGTCGTATCTCCACCGATAAGTGCACAATTAAATTGATCAGCTAAGGCGTGCAAACCACTTGCGAAGGGAGCCAGCCATTCTGTCCGAACTGATGGCATTGCAATGCTAAGGGTATAGGCAAGTGGTTTTGCACCCATAGCTGCCAAATCTGATAAATTAACAGCTAAGCACTTGTGGCCTAGAAGGTTTGGATTGGCATCTTTAAAAAAGTGACGACCCTCGATAAGCATATCGCTGGTGATGGCAAGCATTTCACCAGAAGGTGGGGCTTTTAGGAGAGCGCAATCATCCCCAATCCCAAGTAAAACAGTTGGATGATTAGGAGCATAATTTGGGATTGATGAGTTTTGACGAAAAAAGTAGCGTTTGATGACATCAAATTCGCCAATCGAGTCAGAATCTTCAAAATTCATGATAGTTTCTATTAGTTGTCAAAATAAATAGCGTAAAGTAATTAAAAATCTAGTAACAGCGTAACGGGAAAATATGAGTCAAGAGACAAGTAAAACACAAAATGATCAAGCCGCCAATTTAAGACAGGCTGCTCTCGAATATCATGAATTTCCAAGACCTGGAAAAATCGCAGTATCTCCAACAAAACAATTAACTAATCAGCGTGATTTAGCTTTAGCTTACACACCTGGCGTTGCTTCAGCATGTTTGGAGATTGTTGCGGATCCGGCCAATGCATTTAAATATACCTCAAGAGGTAATTTGGTCGGCGTTATTACCAATGGTTCAGCAGTACTTGGCTTAGGCAATATTGGTCCTTTGGCAAGTAAGCCTGTAATGGAAGGTAAGGCTGTCCTATTCAAAAAATTTGCTGGTATCGATGTTTTTGACATTGAGCTCAATCAAAACGATCCTGATAAATTGGTAGAAGCAATTGCTGCTTTGGAGCCAACATTTGGTGGGATAAATTTAGAAGACATTAAGGCGCCTGATTGTTTTTATGTTGAGCGTAAATTGCGTGAGCGCTTAAAGATTCCTGTCTTCCATGATGATCAGCATGGAACTGCGATTGTTGTTGGTGCAGCCATTACGAATGGCTTAAAAATTGTTAATAAAGATATTAAAGATGTGAAATTAGTAACATCTGGTGCAGGTGCTGCAGCTTTAGCATGTCTTAAATTATTGGTTGATTTAGGAATGCGTGTTGAGAACATTTGGGTTACTGACTTAGCAGGAGTTGTTTATCAGGGTCGTAAAGAACTGATGGACCCTGATAAAGATGTTTTTGCAAAAGAAACGGATGCCAGAAAGCTGATTGACGTTATTGCTGATGCTGATATTTTGTTAGGTTTATCTGCTGGTGGTGTTGTCTCGCAAGAGATGGTCAAGAAAATGGCACCAAATCCACTCGTGTTTGTATTGGCTAATCCTACTCCAGAGATTCATCCTGCAGAGGTCATGGAAGTAAGACCTGACGCCATCATTGCAACTGGAAGAACAGACTATCCTAATCAGGTTAATAATGTTTTATGTTTCCCATTTGTATTTAGAGGAGCATTAGATGTGGGTGCAACTACCATTACTCGCGAAATGGAAATTGCAGCTGTTAATGCGCTTGCTGAATTAGCAAGAGCTGAGCAAAGTGAAGTAGTTGCTTCAGCTTATGGAACCTCGAATATTTCTTTCGGTCCAGAGTACCTCATTCCAAAACCATTTGATCCACGTTTGATTACCATCATTTCTCCAGCGGTTGCTAAAGCTGCGATGGATTCAGGTGTGGCGACTCGTCCGATTACTGATTTTTCTGCATATCAAGCTCAGCTTGAGCAGTTTGTTTATCACTCAGGAACCATTATGAAACCGCTATTTTCAGCGGCGAAAAAAGTTCCTGCTTCGCAAAAACGCATTGTCTTTGCCGAAGGTGAAGACGAAAGAATCTTACGTGCTGTGCAAGTTCTTGTGGATGAAGGTATTGTTGTGCCAATTTTGATTGGTCGACCAGATGTTATAGAAAGACGTATCGAGCGATTAGGTCTTCGTCTTGAGCGTAATGTTGACTACACCATTACTGATCCAGCCAAAGATGATCGTTTTAACGATTACTGGGAAACTTTTTATAACTTAACAAAACGTAAAGGTGTTACTGAGTCTTATGCAAAATTAGAGGTAAGAAGACGCAGTACCTTAATTGCTGCTTTGATGGTTAGTAAAAATCAAGCAGATGGAATGATTTGCGGTATTGTTGGAAATGCTTCAGCGCATCTTCACTACATTGACGTTGTGATTGGGCATGAACCTGATGCCTCTGTATATGCAGCCATGAATGCTTTGGTGCTTCCAAGTCGACAATTATTTATTGTTGATACGCACATCAACTATGACCCAACTGCCCAAGAGTTAGCTCAAATTACTTTGCTTGCAGCAAAAGAAATGCGTTCGTTCAATATTGTGCCTAAAGTAGCACTCTTGTCACACTCTAATTTTGGATCATCCAATCAAGCTTCTGCTCTCAAGATGAGAGAAGTGCTCGCTATTTTGAGAGAGGCTGCACCTAACTTAGAAGTCGATGGAGAAATGCATGGTGATAGCGCACTCAGTGACAAGATTCGTATGAGTATGCTCAAAGATACAACATTGCGAAGTGAAGCAAATTTACTCGTTATGCCGAATTTAGATGCCGCTAATATTTCTTACAACTTGCTAAAACAGTCTGCTGGAGAGGGAATTGCAATTGGGCCGATTTTATTGGGCGCTGCAAAATCTGTTCATATCTTGACTCCATCTGCAACCGTAAGAAGAATTGTTAACTTGGCAACCTTAGCTGTGATGGATGTGCAAACACATAGTAAAAGTTAAGGCCTTCTAAATAATCAATATTCTAAAAATGCAATGAGAGTATCTGTGGAAATAGAGGATTCGCTCTATGAAAAAGCGATTGAACTTGCGGATCCCTCTATGGATTCAAGTAATTTGTTCAACGAGGCCTTAAAGATTTTCATTCGAGTGCGTTCATCAGAGCGATTAATGGCTTTAGGAGCCTCTTCGCCAGGTATTAAAGAAATTCCACGGTAGAAGCTTCCAATTTAGAATATTTTCCTAGCAGGGTTAATTTCAAATTTATATTGATTGTGCAGGGTATTATTTCAGCAGAGATGCAATGGATTTTGATTAAGAAAACTCCCCTCCTGCTTCGAAATGCTACCAAGTAAATCCCATAAATATTTAAAAAGCGCACTACAGGCTGAGCTGGTTCATAACAAGGTCAATTTATGAGAGTTGCTACTGAAAAAGAGCGTCAGATCATTGATAAGGAAACTCAGCTATCTCTCATAGAAAAAGACTTTACAAAATTTACTCAAGCGTTAAAGGGTGGGTTCAAGCCAAATGAAGCATTAAAAAGGGCAATGGAAAAAGCAAGAAATCTAAAGCTTGTTTGAGTGTCAACTTTTTTCAAGAGGTTTTGTGAGAAAAACTATGTATGAACTATCAAAATTGATAGTAAAAATTCAAAAGAATGAGGAAAACATTCAGGTATAACTAACTTCTTTTATTTACTAAGTGTTTGAATTTAAAACATTCTTGGATTTTTCTCATTATTAAAACTTGTAGTCAGTAT
>DAIQPR010000098.1:0-9131 GCA_036787315.1 Polynucleobacter sp.
TACTACTCTGGCGCCTTAAATGTCGACTATAAAAACTTTGATCATATTGGTCGAGCAACTCTTGAGCTTCCTGTTATTGCAGTGAAGTCAGATTCCCCTTTTAAGAATTTAAAAGAGATGCTTGACTATGCGCGCTCCCATCCAGAGGATATCCGCGTAGGCAATTCGGGCGCAGGCAGCTTCACCCATTATGCCGGGGCATCCTTCTTTGATAGCCAAGGGGTCAAAGTTACTCATATTCCTTATGCTTCTTCACAGGTGGTGACGAGCTTAATGGGAGGCAATATTGAGGCTGTGGTTCAGGCCCCAGGTGCTTTGTTGCCGTTCGTGAACAGTGGCTCCCTTAGGGTGATTGGTGTACTAGGATCCCGTCGCGAACCTGCATTTCCTAATGTCCCCACTGCGAACGAACAGGGTATCAAATTTCAGGCTGATATGTGGAGAGGTATCTCAGCCCCTAAAGGCATTCCAAAAGACATTTCTGAAAAGATACAAGTAGCAATGCAGAAAACATTAAGTTCCCCTGATTTTAAAAAGCAATGTGAAAAGTTTGGTTGCCAAGCCTCCTTTGAGGATTCAGCAGCATTCTTAAAAGATATTGGGGCTGAAAACCAGTTAGTTGCAGAGTTTATGAAGCAAACATTAAAAAATAATTGAAGCTTCAATAGAGGTAAAAGGAATTGAAATACTGATGATTGATTTATTAAATCCGAATATGAATGGCGTTGCTTATCGTGCTAAGGCAATTATTAAGGCGGGCGGAATAGAGCAATTTATTGCAACTCACGATGTTCAAAACCTTTCTGTCTGTCTGTCTGAGGCTCTAGTAATGGGTTTATTGCGTCAGGGTGTTTCAAAGTACTTAGCTATCTTTGGTCACGGTTCAACTCATTTGGGTGAGATCCTGCGTATTTATACCGAAGCGGGCGTCACAAAGGTATTTAACTTTCGCAACGAAGTAGAAATGGCTCATGCTGGAACTGCTCTAAGTTGGGTTTATCAAGAGGCATGCGCAGTTGTCACTTCAATTGGCCCTGGGGCTCTTCAAGCAATGGCGGGATCCTTAGCGGCAGCATCGAATGGGGTAGGCTTGTATCACATCTATGGGGATGAGACGACTTATGGCGAAGGTTACAACATGCAGCAAATTCCTAAGCCAGATCAGAATCTATATGGGCAATTAACTGCTTTAATGGGTAAATCCTATGTGCTGCATACACCAGAAGCGATCCGAAATGCCTTAAGGTTGGGTGCACAAACTGTTTTTAATCCAGTTAAAGCTGGACCTTTTTATCTATTGATGCCAATTAATACCCAACCTCAAACGATAAATAATTTCAATTTGCAAGCAATGCCACTTAAGCCGATTGTGACTAAGCAAGGTATTGCTGAACCAGAGTTACTTCGTGCAGCAATTCAAAAAATAATTCAAGCCAAAAAAGTCGTGATTAAGGCCGGTGGTGGAAGTCGTGCATTTTATAGAGAGCTCCGTGATTTTGCTGAATTAGCTGGCGCCTCTGTTGTAGTGTCTCCGGGGTCGACGGGTGTTTTAGAAAATGACGCCGTAAATAATATGCATGTTGGTGGCAGTAAGGGTTCTATTTCCGGTAACTATGCAATGGAGAATGCTGAATTATTAGTAGTTATAGGATCACGCGCTGTTTGTCAGTCTGATTGCTCTGGGGCCGGCTATCCAAATGTGAAAGAGGTCATTAACATTAATGGCGATTTTGCGGACTTGTCTCACTATAACAATACCCTCGGCTTATATGGTGATATTGGTAGCATCTTGCAGCAACTTAATACTCATTTCCCTAAAGATAGGACTTACATACAGTCTAAACAAGCTTGGTTAGGTGACTGTTATCAGAAAAAATTGGATTGGCGGTTATTTCTTGATCGAATACAAGCCACTAAGGGTCTTATGGATGAGGTCTGGGGAGTCTCCGTGCTGACTCAGCCTGCCGCAATTAAGATTGTCTGTGATTTTGCTAAGCAGCATAGTGCAATAAAGTTTTTTGATGCAGGTGATGTACAAGCAAACGGTTTTCAGACTGTAGAAGACGATTTACCATTCCAAACATTTACCGAGAGTGGTGCATCCTATATGGGCTTTGCTACATGTGCTGCAATTGCTAATGGCTTGGCAAATAAACCACAGTATGGGATTTCATTTACGGGAGATGGTTCTTTTATGATGAATCCCCAAGCATTAATTAGTGCTGTGGAGCATGGTGCTAAAGGTATGATTGTGATTTTTGACAATCGCAGAATGGCAGCAATTTCTAGTCTTCAGCATGCCCAGTATGGTCAAGATTTCCGAACCAATGATTCAGTTGCGGTTGACTATGTGAAGCTTGCATCCGCTGTTTCAGGCGTCAAAGCTTTTGAGGTTGGACCCAGTGCTGATGATCTAAAAAAAGTTCTTTCAGCTGCATATCAATATGATGGCTTATCGGTGTTGCATGTGAAGGTTTATGCGGGCACCAACGAGCTTGCAGGATTGGGTGCTTATGGTAGTTGGAATGTGGGAAATTGGTGTGATGCGGTTCAAGAAGTTTATCTCTCTAGGAATGTGTAATTTAAATTGCAATGAAAAATTTAGATTTAGGCCTTTATCAAAAATATGGTTGTTTTATTAGCGGCCGCTGGGTTTCCTCCTCAGAAGGAGCTGTAAAGGAAGTTCATAGTCCCGTTTCAGGAGAATTGCTAGGACTTATTCCTGATGCAAGCGATAACGATTTACAGGCTGCTTTGGTGAGTGCCCTGCGGGGTTTTCAGGTTTGGCGTGCTACTGCCCCTTGGGAGAGGAGTAAGGTGTTGCGAAAAGCAGCCGATCTTCTTCGTGAAAGAAATTCCGATTATGCTGTTTTGATGTCAACCGAGACCGGTAAACCGATTGCTCAGTCAGAAGGTGAGTGGCGTGATGCAGCAGATCAGTTTGAGTGGTATGCCGAAGAAACCAAGCGTATTTATGGTCAATCCATTGAGGCAAGACAGCCCGATATTCGTATGGGTGTGAGATTAGAGCCTGTGGGCGTAGTTGCCGCTTTTTCAGCTTGGAATTTCCCAGCGCTTCTCCCTGCTAGAAAGCTGGCGGCAGCATTGGCTGCTGGATGTTCGGTGATTTTAAAACCTGCTAGCGAGGCTCCTGGCTCTGGGATGGCTATTGTTCAAACCTTAATTGATGCTGGTCTGCCTTCAGAGGCTGTCAATTTAGTAACAGGCGACTCTAGAAAAATCTCTAAATACGTAATTGAGTCACCTATTGTTAGGAAGGTTACTTTAACGGGCTCTACTGCCGTGGGGCGAGAAATTCTTCACCTTGCTGCCGAGGGTATCAAGAAGGTTTCAATGGAACTAGGTGGGCACGCCCCAGTCATTGTTTTTGGCGATGCCGATGTTGAGCAGGCAGCCGAAATGTGCGCTCGCTTTAAATTCAGAAACTGTGGACAAGTATGTGCTTCACCATCCCGTTTTTATGTACATGAATCTATTTATGCAAGGTTCTGTGAAATTTTTGCCCAGATCGCCAAGTCCCTTACGGTAGGCGGTGGATTAGATCCAAAGGTTGATATGGGGCCAATGATTAATGCAAGGGGTTTAAAACATGTTCAAGAGCTGATTGAGGATGCTAAATCCAAAGGCGCAAAAGTGCTAGCTGGCGGATCAACTCCATCAGGAATGGAAAAAGGTAACTTTATTCTGCCTACAGTGATTTGTGATGTCCCGGCTCATGCCAAGGTGATGGTAGATGAACCTTTTGGACCAATTGCTCCCATTAGCGCTTTTAGAAGTTTTGAGGAAGTGATTAAACTAGCAAATTCAACCGAATATGGCTTAGCTTCCTACCTATTTACCAAGTCTCTTAAAACTGCCACTTTAGCGAGCGAACAGATTGAAGCGGGAATGGTGGGTATCAATGAGTTAGCCATTGCCAGCGCCGAAATGCCATTTGGTGGCGTTAAGCAAAGTGGCATTGGAAGAGAAGGTGGGGCTTTCGGAATACAAGATTATCTAGAGCCAAAGTTTATAAAAACAAGACTGGTTTAAGAGTAATGACAAAAGAGATTAAGGGAATCAAGCGTGGCTTAACGAACTATGGCGATATGGCTTTTGCAGCCTATCTTAGGCGTTCTTTTGCTAAATCGATGGGTTACTCTACAGAGCTTTTAAATAAACCCATTGTGGGTATAGCCTCCAGCCCATCGGGCTTTAATAGCTGTCACCGTAATATGCCGGAGCTAGTAGAGGCGGTAAAGCGCGGTGTTCTTGCTGCTGGTGCATTACCAATTGATTTCCCCACAATTTCTTTGGGAGAAATTTTTCTCAGCCCAACTTCACTGATGTTCCGAAATTTAATGAGCATGGATGTCGAAGAAATGACCCGTGCTCAACCGATGGATTCGGTGGTTTTAATTGGTGGCTGTGATAAAACTGTACCAGCTCAATTGATGGGGGCCGCCTCAGCCAATATTCCTGCGATTCAGTTGGTTACTGGGCCAATGATGACGGGACGATTTGAGGGGGAGCGATTGGGTGCCTGTACCGATTGCCGCCGTTTTTGGGGATCATTTCGTGCCGGCAAAATTTCCGAAGAGGTTATCAGTGACGTGGAATCCCGTTTAGCCACAACTTCAGGAACCTGTGCAGTCATGGGTACGGCTAGCACGATGGCTTGTATTGCAGAGGCTTTGGGGATGAGCTTACCAGGTACAGCCGCCATTCCTGCGGTTCATGCTGATCGCCTCAGAGCTGCCGAAGCTAGTGGTACATTGGCCGCCCGAATGGCTCTTGGGCAGATCGCTCCAATTAAACCCGATCAGATTATCACCCAAAAATCGGTTGAAAATGCACTAAGAGTTTTGCTAGCCATCGGCGGATCTACTAATGCCATAATTCATTTGACGGCAATAGCTGGGCGCCTAAATATACCCATTTCTCTTAAGCGCTTAAATGAACTCTCTGATGAGACTCCAGTATTGGTAAATCTTAAGCCTACTGGAGATAATTATATGGAGGATTTTAATTCTGCTGGTGGCTTAAGTGCGGTGCTGGCTCAATTAAAAGACTTCTTGCACCTTGATGCCTTAACAATCACAGGTGAAACTTTGGGGGAGCGCCTTGCAGCCGAGGGAAAAATCTATATTGATCATTCCATCATTAGACCTCTTAGTGACCCGATCGAGCCTGTGGGGGGATTGGTTTCTCTATTCGGCACCTTAGCTCCAAATGGAGCAATTTTCAAAAGAAGTGCTGCTGATAAAGATTTATTTGAAATTGAAGGTCGAGCAGTCGTTTTTACTTCGCTTGAGGATTTAAGTAATCGAATTTATGACCCGGATTTGGATGTTAATAAAGACGATATTTTAGTTTTGCAAAATGCAGGACCTAAGAGTAAAAGTGGAATGCCCGAGGCAGGTTATTTGCCTATCCCTAAAAAGCTGGCCGCTCAGGGCGTTAAGGACATGGTCAGAATCTCAGATGCCAGAATGAGCGGAACTGCATATGGAACAATCGTTCTCCACGTCAGTCCTGAAGCGGCAATTGGTGGGCCGATTGGCTTAGTAAATAACGGAGACCGCATACGAATTAGTGTTAGAAATAAGCAAATTGATTTATTGGTTTCGGAAGCAGAATTGCAGAAACGGCGAGAGGCCCTGGTTGCTAAGAGGTCAGAAATCCCAGCCCGTGGCTATGCTCATTTGTATCACAAGCATGTGCTTCAAGCTGAGCAAGGATGTGACTTTGATTTTTTACTTGGTGATGGTGAATAGAAGGATAGAGTTATGAAGGTAATAGATCTATTGCGAGAAAAGGGCGGTGCAGTATCTACCGTTCCTAAAACGATGAAGTTATCTGAATGTGTGATCATGATGAGTGATCACAATTTGGGCTCACTAGTTGTGATTGATCAAGGTAAAGTAGTTGGTCTATTAACTTTCAGAGAAGTAATAAATATTCTTTCTCAAAGACAAAAAGAGCTGCGCCAAGGCCCCACGCCCCCTGTTGCTGAATTAACTGTTGAGTCGGTAATGATTGCTGATCCAGTTGTTGCATCTTTGGAGGATAGTATTTCAGACCTACATAATGTGATGGTGAATCATCACCAGCGTTATGTGCCTGTCTTAAAAGACGATAAACTACTCGGAATAATCTCTTTTTATGATATTGCAAAAATCATTATTGAGAGTCATGTTCGTGAGAATGCACTTTTGAAGTCTTATATAAGCGACTTCCCTGAAATCCAAGCCTAACTCCCCTTAATTGTTCGATTGATTCTGTATTCAGTTGGGGAAATATTAAATTTCTGTCTAAAGCGTCTAGTAAAGTAGCCTTCATCTAAGAAACCAACCTCCTTGGCAATTTGAGAGATACGATTATCTGTCATCAGCAAAAGCTCCTGAGCCTTTTCCATTCGCTTCATGGTTAACCAGCCTACAAAGGCTAAGCCAGTTTTTTGTTTCAATAGCTGAGATATATAGCTGGCTGATAAAAAAGTAGCATGCGCCACTGATTCTAAGGTGAGATCAGATTGAATGTTTCTATCAATGTATTGAATAACTCTCTTAAATGATTCAGTGATAGATGGGGAATGATCATGGCTGTGGACCAGGACATTAATTTTTTCATAATGTAGCTCTGTTGTAAATCCAATAAGATCCAGGATTATTCCTCTAATTCGCTCTCTCCAACCTAATTTTCTTTCTTGGTTAATTGCATATAACTTATTAATTATTTCCATAACATAGGAGAATTGTGATTCAGTGAAATTAAAATCTATTAAGCCTTGGTATAGAAAAGGGATTAACTCAGGGTGTTCCAGTGCAATTAATTCCTCAGTTTCAAATATATCGGCAGTTAAATTTGATCCCAAAAAATTTCTGCTGAAATTAATTATGTGATAGTTTGGATTTATGGCGGGCTGGCTAAAATGGACGCGAAATGGAAGCACAAAAATCAAAGATTTATCAGGGTAAATGGACTCTTTGTTTCGAATTCCATGTCGCGAACCCCCATTGACATTGACATGTATTTGAAAAAATTCATGCCGATGCGGTGTTATGATTGGGTTTCGTGCGGTCCAGTCTCTAATTTCAAATTCTAGATTGGTGGATCTTTCGGACATTTGATATGTCTTAATTTCGGCAGTGGTCATCGTAATAATTTCCTAAAGCTCTCTTTGTGCTTGGTTAATCCATATAAGACATATCAGAATGACGGGTGGGACTAAAAAGCTCCACATGCGAACTGCATTAAAAAATAATGCTCCTATTGCGCAGCCAACAGCAAAAATGATTACAGCAGGAATCATACTTTTTAGGCGGATATAAATTTCTGATTTCTTTTCAGAATTAACCCCATGAAGGAGGTCTCCAACATCTAACATAACTTGGGTTATCGTTAGTGTCATTGCAGTTGTGGGGGCGTTATTAAATAAATGAGCGCGGTGTACGGCATTTTGGATTGCCATTGCTGCCACAAAGATCAGCCCAGTAGTAATGGCAATAATACTATTTCCATCTATAAAAGGACTATATTGAATTGCAAGAAGTGCACCCAAAGATAGCAAGAATAGTTTTATAACTAGCATTGCACCATAGGCGTCTACTTTAATTTTGACGAGAAAGTAACTGAAAAGTCGGAGTAGACCGATAGTTAGACAAAAAACTGGCAGAGCAAGTGCTTTATCAATCGTGCCAGATTCACCCATAACTAATGCAGCCCCCAAAGTGGCAAAATTACCAGTTACATGAGCCGTGAATAAACCATTAAGTGCGAGAAATCCGACGGTATCAACGTATCCCCCATTAAACCCCAATAAAACAGGTATCCATCGACGGTTAAATACAGTCATTACTAAAATTCTCCTTCATTTTGGGCATTTTTTATTTTTTCTAGTAGCGCAAAGTGACTAGCTTAGAAGATTTTGTTATACCTTGCCCATATATTAAGAAGAGTGTAGTGCAAAAATAACCCCAGGCTATAGCGCTAATTCTTAAAGCGCAAAACCCCCTTGGAATATGCGTTTTACCCTACAAAAGTCCAATCTATTACAATCTGTAATATCAAAAAGTTGCTCATAGTAAGCTGCACTTTAAGTAAAAATTATTTTCTAGGGGTATCTATGAAGCGCATTATGTTGTTATCAAAAATTCATCGCGCTGTTGTTACGGAGGCAGATCTCTATTATGAGGGCTCGTGCGGTATTGATGAAGATCTGCTTCGGGCGGCAAATATGCGCGAGTTTGAAAAGATTGAACTCTACAATATTACTAATGGTGAGCGTTTTTCTACCTATATCATTAAAGAGCCTGCTGGCTCTGGTGCAATTTCTTTAAATGGTGCTGCTGCACGCAGAGCTCATGTAGGTGATCACTTAATCATTTGTACCTACGGTGCGATTGATGATTCAGAAGTATCTAAACACCTTCCTAAGATTGTTTTGGTTGGTGATAAAAACGAGATCACTCAAATCAAGAGTTAACAAGAGTTAATTTCTACTTAGCTCTCAAGCACCACGATTTCCCCAAGGGAAGTCTTTTCTCGAAACTGCGAGAAAGAAAATAGCGCCTTAATGTTTGAGGTTTTACTAACCTCAATTGTTCCTTCAGGAGTAAGTACCGCAGGGTATTCGCCAGGCGGAAAGATCGTCTCCAAAGCCTCTGTTGCGGGTTTGCCTTGAATTCGAAGAATGAGGTTCTTGGTGATTGCAATACGCATGGCTCATATTAGATTCCATTGGCAGTAAGCCAAATAGGCTATGCACAAAATTAGTTAAGTCATGCACCAAGATAGATTTTTTACTGTGAGATTTTTTGTTGTTTGATCCAATCTATTCTGATGCACAAAATCAGGGCAATTATTTTATTGACACAAAATAGTCACAATGATTGAATGGTGTTTGCTCAATCACTAATGGCTGCATTTCATGAAACTCATTACTGCAATTATCAAACCTTTTAAATTGGATGAGGTTCAAGAAGGTCTTGCCCATATTGGGGTCGATGGTATGACCACCTATGATGTTCGTGGCTTTGGCCGGCAGAAAGGACATACTGAACTCTATCGAGGAGCTGAGTATGTGATTGATTTCATTTTGAAGTTAAAGGTTGAAGTTGCGGTAGAGG